>JAGHVJ010000027.1 GCA_018064365.1 Candidatus Enterousia onthequi
AAGGAAAAATTAAAATATCGAGAGAGTAAAAAATTGTCTAAAAAACACATTTTTTTAAGAGTTTTTTCCAAAATCACAATTTCGGTGTGTGTTTTTTGCGCATTTTTCATCTCGCCCGTGTTCGCCAGTTTGCCATCAGGTTATACCGAATTAGAATACATCGAATCCACCGGAACACAGTATATTGATACTGGAACTATTCCTACGGTTTCAGATGAATTTGAAGCAGAGGTATCTATTGTTACTGATACATCTAATAGTTGCTTTTTTGGTGCTTCAACCAATTTCAGTTGGGGTAGAACAAACTCTTCAATAGCGTTGGCAAATGCAACTACAAATGATATATATTTTCGTTATGGTAATAATCCAACAACTATCATTGGTAGAACAACTGTAGGAACTAATAAAACAAAAGCAAGTTTAATAGGAACAACATTAACTATAGGTGCAACTACTGCTACAATTACAAGAGAAAGTAGTTGGAGTACAGAAATACCTACTTTGACTTTGTTCAAAAGAAATATGATTGGTGCTGAAATAACGCCTACTCTTGTGGTTGGTCGTATGTTTAGCTTCAAATGGTTTTCTAATAGCACTCTTGTTCATAATATGATTCCTGCTAAACGCAACAGTGACTCTGCTATAGGTATGTATGATACTGTGTCGGGGACATTTTTTACCAACCAAGGGACAGGTTCGTTTATTGCTGGGCCGGTGGCGGAAATCAAAATTGCAACAACAAAAATGGTGGATGATGAATTTGCAGCGGCGGAGGCAAAATTGGCAACAACTGTTCAAACGATTGAAAGTGTTGTATCGCGCACAATAACCCAGACCGGACAAATTACAACTTTGCACGAAACAAAACAAACGCGCCCCGATGAATCATGTCCCGCAAATATGAAATGCCTGCTGGTTCAAGACGAAGACGGCACCCCGCATTGGTACCCCATCATCGAGCCATAAATTTATCGTTTTGCACCTTGGCAAATCAGAAATATTATAAAACATTTGCATTATTGATTTTAGATGTTATAATGCCTTTCGTTTGGGTGGTTAGCTCAGTTGGCTAGAGCGTCACGTTGACATCGTGGAGGTCGTTGGTTCGAGCCCAATACCACCCACCAGTTTTATAAACGGCTTTTGTGCCGTTTTTTTGTTTTTATGCCGCTTGCATATATGAAAAATTTGGCTATAATCAAATCCGAATAAAAAAGGATTTTAACATGGCACAGAAATATTTAATCACTTCTGCTTTACCATATGTAAATGGCGAATTGCATTTGGGACATTTGGTTGGTTGTTGGTTGCCCAGCGATGTTTACGCACGTTTTTGTCGCGCCATGGGTCGTGATGTACTGTATATCTGTGGCGCAGATGAACATGGCACAACCGCATTGGTTGGAGCAATGAAAGAAAATATGCCTGTGAAAGAATATAATGATAAATACTATGCAAAACATTTGCGTGCTGTGTCTGACTTTAATTTGTCTTTTGATTTATATGGTCGCACACACACGAAATTACAAGAAACTTTGATTCACAATTTGTTTAATCGTTTGGAAGAACAAGGTTTAATTGAAGAACGCGAAACGATTCAACCTTTTTCGGTTGATGACAATATGTTTTTGGCAGATCGTCAGTTGGTCGGAACATGTCCTGTATGTGGTTATGAAAAGGCACGTGGCGACCAATGTGATAAATGTTGTTCCACGTATGAGGCAACAGAACTAATAAATCCAAGATCAAATATTTCTGGCTCGTCTAATATTGAAAACCGTTCAACCAAGAATTTATTTTTCTTGGCATCCAAAATGGAAGACACCTGGAAAAAATGGCTGGAAACACATGCACCAAAATGGTCAAAAACCGCATCTGCTATTGCCAAAGGTTGGGCAAACGAAGGCTTAAAAGATACATGTATTACACGTGATTTATCGTGGGGTATTCCTGTTAATAAGCCCGGATATGAAAACAAAGTTTTTTATGTTTGGTTTGATGCGCCATGGGGTTATGTTTCTATATCCCAGGCAGCAAATAAAGATTGGGAATCTTGGTGGAAGAACGACGATTGTTTTTATGCACAATTTATGGCCAAAGATAATGTTAAATTCCATGCGGTATTTTTCCCAGAACAAGAATTAGCCATGAATGATAATTGGAAAACTGTGGACCAATTAAAATCTATGAACTTTTTGAATTTTCAAGGCGGCAAATTTTCTAAATCTGAAAAGCGCGGAATTTTCTTGGACACGGCAATTTCTGATGCACCAGCGGATGCGTGGCGGTATGCTTTGATTGCGTCGGCCCCAGAAACAGATGATACTGATTTCACTATTGCCAGATTTGCAGATATCGTAAACAAAGATTTAAATGGTATGTTGGGAAATTTTGTTTCACGCGCAACTAAATTAGCGGCAAAAAATTTCGGTAATATTGTGCCAAATGCGGGCGATACAAATTCAGAATTGGCAACAAAAACAAATGAAAAATTGACGGAATTGACCGCCTGTTTGGACGCTTGCGAATTCCGTGATGCCATTTTTGCGTTGCGTTCATTGTATGCGATTGGTAACGAATATATGACAGAAACCGCACCATGGAATTTGGTTAAAACAGGCGATATGGATGCGGCTGGTAATGTGTTAAACACATGTTTTCAACTGATTGATTTGTATGCACGCGTGTCTGCGCCATTTATACCAGATGCGGCGGTGCGTATGCAAAATGTATTTAAGTCAACGCATGATTTGTCTTGGCCAAAAACATTTGAAACCAGAATTCAAAATGGTGAAGAATTTGTTGTGCCTGAAAATTTATTCTCGCGCATTGATGATGATAAAATCGCAGAAATGACAGAAAAATATTCAGGAACAAACACTAACAAAATTACACCTATTGTTGCAAAAATCGTTGATGTGAAATCACATCCGTCGCGCCAAGATTTACATATTTTAACTGTTGATAATGGTGTGGATAAATTGCAAATTGTTTGTGGCGCACCAAATGTGCGCGTTGGATTGGTTGGCGTTTTGGCACAGGTTGGATGTATTTTGCCAAGTGCAACCAAACCTTTGGCGGCACGTAATGTTGGTGGTGTAAAATCAAATGGTATGATGTGCAGTGCCGCAGAATTAGGCGTAGGCGGGGACACCACAAAAATTATTGAATTAGACGAAAAAACAGAAATTGGAAAAGAATACACAGGTGAATAAAAAACGATTGGTTTTAATGTCTTGTTGTGCGCCATGTTCGTGTGGCGCAATAAAACAGTTGGCAGATGGCGCTGTGCCGGGTGTTGGGGATTTTATTGTTTTGTTTTATAACCCAAATATATACCCAGATACAGAATATCAAAAACGATTGGACGAACAAATTAAATACTGTGAACAATTGGGTGTAAAATACGCGGTTGGTGATTATAATCATGATGCATGGCGTATCGCGGTGCGTGGATTCGAAGATGCCCCAGAACGCGGCTCACGATGCAGTAAATGTTTCGCTTTTCGTTTTGCGTATGCGCGGAATTTTGCAATACAAAATGGATATGATGCAGTTGGGTCTGTATTTGGTGTGTCGCGATTCAAAGACCAAAATCAGGTGGATGCGGCTGGGCGTGATGCGTGTGGCGAAATTATTTATATGCCGATAAATTGGGACGAAAAATTGCGAGTATCTATAAATCGTGAAACAGATTTTTACCGACAAAAATATTGCGGTTGCGAATTTTCTTTGCGAAAGTAATAACATTTGATTTTTGCTATATTTTTTCTATAATTTTGCTGATGTTTAACAAAAAAGGTGAAATATGTCATCGATATTTATTTTTCCAGGTCAAGGCGCACAAGTTGTTGGTATGGGTGCAGAACTGTATAAAAATAATGCCGCCGCACGTGCTGTGTTTGACGCGGTTGATGATGCATTGGGCGAAAAATTATCAAACATTATTTTTAATGGACCAATGGAAGAATTGACTTTGACCCACAATGTGCAACCTGCGATTATGGCAACATCGGTTGCGATGTATCGTGCATCAGGATTGTCTTTACCAGAATATGTTGCTGGACATTCTTTGGGCGAATATACTGCATTGACTGTCGCAGGCGCAATCGATTTGGCGGACGCGGCGCGTTTACTGCGTGCGCGTGGCAATGCGATGCAGACGGCGGTACCGGTTGGACGTGGATTGACATCTGTGGTTTTGGGTCTGGATGCAGATATTGTACGCGAAATTTGTAATGAATCTGGGTGCGATATGGCAAACGATAATTGCCCAGGCCAGGTTGTTATTTCTGGATTAAAAGATGCAGTGGAATTGGCAAGTGAAAAGTTAAAATCCGCTGGGGCAAGACGCGTTATGCCACTTGCGTTATCTGCGCCTGTGCATTGTCGCGTTCAAGAACCCGCGATGGCGACTATGCGCCAAGAGTTGGAAAGCATTGAGATAAAAACACCAAACGCAAAATGGATTTCTAATAAGACATGTGATATTATTACAAATCCATCAGAAATAAAAGATGCGTTAGCATATCAAATGACACATGGTGTGCGGTGGCGCGAAAGTGTTTTAGAAATGGTGAATCTGGGTATCACCGATGCCACAGAAATCGGGCCTGGGAATGTGTTGTCTGGTTTAATATCGCGCACCACGGATAAAATTAAAGTACAAAAGTTAGAGGTTTAAATTATGCTTAAAATAAAAAAAACATATGTGGATATTTATGGAACTTTGCATCAAATATATTGGGCTGGTTCTTTTGTTGGCACAATGAATCTACCAAATGACAAAACACAAAATATGGAATTAAAAACAGATAAAAAAATTCCGTATGGAACTTTGCTTGAAATCCAAGAGAATTTATACGGTAAATATAAACGCGATATTGTTGTAAATAACTATGGCGAAGAATCTAGATACCCAATAAAAACATTACAGATTGACCCTTTTTCAACGCATAATGTTACGGTTATAAAAATGGGAAAAAAACAATCATTAAACAAAGCCAAAGAACGGGCCCAAATGTTGGCGAACACATGTGGATTATATATAAAACTGTTCGATTATAATGGTAAATTGGTGGATAAAATTATTCCAACAAAAAATCCTTTTACTGGAAAACCGTTAAATTCCCACGTGCGTTAAAAAAAGGAGAGTCATATGTTCGATTTAACAAATAAAGTTGTTTTGATTACCGGTGCCACAGGTGGTATTGGTGGTGCAATTGCACATACTATGAAATCTGTTGGCGCAACGGTTGTGGTGTCTGGACGTAATATCGCAAAATTAAATTCTGAATTTGATGACGGATTTATAAAAATTCCATGCGATTTATCCGCAGATGGCGCAGCGGTTGAATTGGTTATGAACACAATCGAACAATGTGGCAAAATTGATGTGTTGATAAATAATGCCGGAATTACTGCGGACACATTGTTGATGCGTATGACAGACGAACAATTTGATAATGTTATAAACACTAATTTGCGTGCCGCATTTAAAACTTGTCGGGCCGCAATTATGCCAATGATGAAACAAAGATTTGGTCGTATTATCAATATGGCGTCTATTGTTGGTGCGGTTGGTGGTGCCGGTCAGTCTAACTATGCCGCATCCAAAGGTGGACTGATTGCGATGACAAAATCTATTGCGGCCGAAGTGGCATCACGCGGTATTACCGCAAACGCAATCGCACCTGGGTTTATTAAAACACCAATGACAGATGTTTTACCAGACGAATTAAAACAAAAATATTTAGAACAAATCCCAGCCGGACGTTTCGGAACACCCGAAGATATTGCAAACGCATGTGTGTTTTTAGCATCTGATGAAGCGTCCTATATAAATGGCCAAACAATTCATGTAAATGGTGGTATGGGAAGATTTTAATAATACAAAAGATGCAAGAATTTGATGTAATCGTTATTGGTGGTGGACATGCCGGGGTCGAGGCCGCGGCTGCTTCTGCGCGTCGTGGTGCCCAGACATTATTGATAACAATGCGCGAATCTGACATTGGGGCCATGTCTTGCAATCCATCGATTGGGGGGCCGGGCAAATCACAAATGGTTGCAGAAATTGCGGCACTGGGTGGGGTTATGCCACGTGGCGCAGATATGTCTGGGATTCATTTTCGTATGTTAAATGCAACGCATGGGGCAGCAACACGTGCTTTGCGTGCACAAATTGACCGCGATTTATATCACAACGCATTAATGAAAATTCTGAATAATACTAAATTTTTAACAATTCGATTTGAAAAGGTTGAAAATTTAGATTTGATAAAAAAGACCGTAAACAATGCATATAGCGCGCGCGCAATAATTTTAACCACTGGAACTTTTTTGGGTGGGTTGGTCACACGCGGCGGCGAAAAAATTCCATCGGGGAGATTGATGGACAATGGTGAATACCAAGAAAACGACACATATATTTCATCTGTGTTGCGAAAAAATGGTTTTGATTTAATGCGGTTAAAAACGGGAACTCCGGCACGAATATATCGCGATAGTATCGATTTTTCCTGTTGCGAAGAACAACAGGGCGATAATCCGCATGATTGGTTTATGTTTGGCGACAGCAATAATAATTATGATGAAAAATGTTTTATTACACATACAACATCAGAAACGCACGACATTATTAGACAACACATTGCAAATGCACCAATGTATAACGGAGATATTGTTGGCACTGGCCCGCGGTATTGCCCCAGTTTAGAAGACAAAGTTATGCGGTTTCCAGAACACACTTCACATCATGTGTTTTTAGAACCCGAAGGATTAAACAGCAATTTGATTTATCCAAATGGAATATCTACTTCTTTTGGTGCAGATATTCAAGATATTTGGATTCGTACAATTCCAGGATTAGAAAACGCAAAAATTGCACGATACGGATATGCAATTGAATATGACGCAATAGATGCACGCAAATTAAAAACAACATTGGAATCCAAAGATATAAACGGTTTATTTTTTGCCGGACAAATAAATGGCACATCTGGGTATGAAGAGGCCGCCGCCCAAGGATTGGTTGCCGGGGCAAATGCTGCTGCATACGCATTGAATTTGGGTAAATTAGAATTAAATAGAACAAATTCTATGATTGGGGTTTTAATTGATGACATCACGACATTAGGGGTTGATGAACCGTATCGTATGTTCACATCACGCGCAGAATATCGTTTGAACCTGCGCGCAGATAATGCCGTGGCACGGTTGGGCTTGTTGGGTGTTGATTTGGGTTTAATATCATCAGACGATTATCATAAATTATATGACTTGCACGCAACCGAGATTGCAGAAAACGACAAAATGTATGCCGGATATATTGCACGCAACGAACGGGAAATGGCCAGTATTTTACGGGACACAGAATTAAAAATTCCAAAAGACATGGAATATAATGAACTTTCTGGACTGACCAATGAATTGGTTGAAAAATTGACACGCACACGGCCAGAAAATATTGCGGCATTGTCGCGAATCCCTGGGATGACCCCCGCCGGAATTATGGTTGTATTGCGTAAAATAAAATCAGGGAATAAATAACTTGAAAAATCGGGTGCGGTCGGTTATGATACGCGCATGCGCCGGAATAGCTCAGCTGGTAGAGCATCTCATTCGTAATGAGGGGGTCGCAGGTTCAAGTCCTGTTTCCGGCACCATAAATAAAAAACCGCCGTTTTGGGCGGGATTTTTATTTTTGTTTTACTTTGCATTCTTGCAATCTTTGTTGAGCGCGTTTCTTACATTCGCTGTATGTTATGCCTGGTATTTGAGATAATTCATAAATGTAATCGTTATAAACCTTGAAGTATTCTTCCAAATATTTTGTATTACCTGATTTAGAACCATTCTTTTTAACAGAAAACAAACACGCAACAGGAACAGTCCAACTCATAATAAAAGCCAAAGTAAACCCAGCAACAGTTCCTGTGGATACCATTAAAAAATTTTCTAATTTTATTTTTTGTAAATTTTTGTTTTTTGTCTTGTTCATTTTTTGCCTTTATACATAAATAACATAGCACACAATGCGCAAATGTCAATTTGTATAAAAAACACTGGAAAATTGTATATTCATATATTAAAATGTTTTGTATGAACGTAAAAACAATAATTATTATTAAATAAACTGGCACTGCGCTTTGGCGGTGGCTGGGGCGCATAGGCGCCTTTTTTTAATATATAAAAAAAACTAAAAAGGTAAACAATATGGCATACCCAAAAACAGAACCCAAGGCAGATTTTTCTGCAACAGAACACAAAATCATGGAATTTTGGCGGGCGGATGATATTTTTCATAAATCATTAAACAAAACAAAGTTGGGACATCCGTTTTCTTTTTATGATGGGCCACCGTTTGCCAATGGTTTGCCACACTGGGGACATTTAGGTGTATCTGCGGTCAAAGATATGGTGTCACGTTATCACACTATGCGTGGTGAATATGTTAAACGCGAATTGGGTTGGGATTGTCATGGATTGCCTGCGGAAAATTCTGTTGAAAAAAAACAAGGACGCAGTGCCAAAGATATTGTTGCCAATGACGGTATCGATGTTTTTTGTGATTTGTGCCATGCCGATGTTATGACTTATTCGACCGAGTGGTTGCGTTATTTTGAACGCATTGGTCGTTGGGTTGATGGCGGTGATGGATTCGGTTATCGCACAATGGATAAAAACTTTATGGAATCTGTAATTTGGGCTTTGAAACAATTATATGACCGCGGGTTATTGTATAAAGATTTCAAGGTCAATCCATACGATTGGAAATTAGGAACAGTGTTATCTAATTCCGAAGCGTCATCAGAATACCAAGATATAACTGATGATACGGTGACTGTTTGGTTTGAATTAGAAAATGGTGACCGGGCGATTGCATGGACAACAACACCATGGACTTTACCGGCAAATTCTGCATTGGCTGTAAATAAAAATATGCAATATGTGCGTATGCGTCATGATGACGGACATGTTTATGTTTTGGCAGAATCACGCGTCAAAGCATACGACAAAATTTTTGCAACATCAGAAAAGTTGGGGACTGTTATGGGGTCTGAATTGGTTGGTTTGCATTACAAACCTATTTTCCCGTATTATTCAGATTTGGCGGCCGACGGTCATGGTTTATATACAATTATTTCTGGGGATTATGTGTCTGATTCTGATGGAACAGGTATCGTGCATATCGCACCGGCGTATGGCGAAGACGACTATATCGTTGCACGTGCGATTGACCCACAATTTCCAATTATATTAAATGTTGACGATTATGGTAATTTCGATTCAACGGTTGCTGATTGGGCGGGCGAGAATATATTTGTTGCAAACCCAAAGATTATGGATTGGCTGAAAACAAATGGCCGTTTGGTTAAAAAAGACCAACACAAACACAGTTATCCATTTGGCCCACGCAGTCATGAAAAACTGATTTATCGTGCAACGGATGCGTGGTATATCAATGTTCCAAAGATTCGCAATCGATTGGTTGAAATAACCAAAAACGATACAACATGGACATCGGCGGGGAACAGATTTATGTCATGGATTGAAAATGCGCGTCCGTGGGGAATTTCACGCAATCGATTCTGGGGTGTGCCATTACCAATTTGGGAGAAAAACGGTGAATATAAAATATTCGGTTCTATCCAAGAAATCGAGGAATTCTTTGGTGTAAAAATAGATGATTTGCATCGTCCAACTTTGGATAAATTAGAAAAAGATGGTTGGAAACGCATTTCTGATGTTTTGGATTGTTGGGTCGAAAGTGGTTCTATGCCATTTGCATCCCTACATTACCCTTTTGAAAACAAAGATGTGTTTGAAGCAACTTTCCCGGCGAATTATATTATCGAAGGACAAGACCAAACACGCGGTTGGTTCTATGCGCTGATGGTTATGGCGGTTGCTTTGTTTGACAAACCGGCATTCAAGGTTGTATCTGCAAACGGTATGATTGTTGATGAAAACAAACGCAAGTTTTCAAAATCTTTGCGTAATTTTGTCGACCCGTCTGAACAATTGGAAACGTATGGTGCTGATGCAATTAGATTGTTTATATTGGGCAGTAATTTTATGAAGGCCGAACCTGTTTCTGTTGATAAAGAAGGTAAAGTTTTCAACGACACAATTAAAACAATTTTAACTCCGTTATGGAACGCGTATCATTTCTTTACATTGTATGCAAATGCAGGAAATGTTACGGCAACACCAAACACAACATCAACAAACCCGTTAGATAAATACATCGTTGCAGAATTAAACGAAGTATTACGCATAACAACAAATGCGTTGGACGAATACAAACCTGATGTCGCAATCAAAGAATTCGTTAGATTTTTAGATGTGTTGAACAATTGGTATATTCGTCGTGGACGCGCACGTTTCTGGGGTGAAGAGCAGGCAGCATTTAATACCTTGTATTATGTGTTGGTAGAATTCTGCAAAATGATGGCTCCGTTCGCGCCGTTTATGTCTGAATATATTTACAAAAATTTAACTGGTGCGGAATCTGTGCATTTAGAATCATGGCCAATTGCACAAGAATATGATGAAAAAATTGTTCATGATATGCGCCGTGTGCAATCAATTGTATCAACAGGAAAACAGTTGCGCGAACAATATAAATTACGTAATCGTTTGCCTTTGTTGGATATGACTATTGCAGGTGGTAATGTTCAAGAATACACAGATATTATTCGCGATGAATTAAATGTCAAAGATGTGAAGTTTATAGATGATATTTCATCTGTGGCAGATTCTTTTGTATATTTAATCACTCCGAAAATCGGTGCGCGTTTGGGTGGGGCATTAAAAGACATTATCCCAAATGTCAAACGCGGAGAATATAAAATAGACGGCGACAAATTGGTTGTTGGTGAATATGTTTTGAACAATGATGAATTTGAAAATCGTTTAACCGTGAAGGCCGGTATTCATGGCGCAGCATTACCTGATAGTACCGCTGTTGTTGTTTTGAATACTGACATCACGCCTGATTTAGTGATAGAAGGTTTGGCAAATGACGCGTTGCGTTTCATCCAAGATTCACGTAAGTCTGCGAATTTAGATGTTTCTGACAGAATCCGCATGACATACAATGGCGATGCCGATATTATGACGGCGGTTGATTCTCATCGTGCACGCATAATGAGCGATGCGTTGATTGTTGAAATGTCTGCGGGTGATGCATCACAATTCGAAACAGAAATCGAAGGTCATAAATTCGCAATCAAAATTGAAAAAGCATAATGATTACACCGGATATTTATTTTGAAAATGTTTGCCCAACATTGGATATGAATATCCGGTCTGAATTGTATTCTGTAAATGATTTCACTTTTGCAGTGGCGGTGATTTTATCTGCCCAGGCGACAGATAAAAAAGTCAACGAAGTGACACCAGAACTGTTTCGTGTTGCACCAACACCAGCAAAAATGTTGGATTTAGGGATTGACGGGTTAAAATCGTATATTCGTGTTATTTCTTTTTTTAATAACAAAGCCACGAACATTATGAAATTGTCTGAAATATTAAAAGACACCCAGGGCGATGATTGGAAATTTCCAGAACAATATCATTCGCGTGACGCGTTGATAAAATTACCTGGTATTGGTCAAAAAACTGCCAATGTTATAACTAATGTTTTATGGGGTGCACCAAACATTGGTGTTGATACGCATGTGTTCAGGTTGGCACATCGTTTTGGTTGGGTTGATGATACAGACAATACCCCAGATAAAGTTGAACAAAAATTATTACAAAAAATACCGAAAAAATATCATCCGATTGTCAATCATGTTATGGTGCTGCACGGGCGATATACTTGCAAGGCATTGCGACCAAATTGTGTAAATTGCCCGGTGCAAAAATGGTGTAATGCAAAAAACAAATAAAAAAAACACCGGCATTTACCGGTGTTTTTTAACATTTTGATTTAGTTATGCGCGAAGGGTTGCAGAACATTTTTTCGAAACCATCGCAATTACTTTATCTTGCAATTCTGCCAAATCTTTTTCTGACATATTTGAATCTGGATAAATTGTAATTGTAAATGCGACTGATTTATTTCCGCCACCCATATCAAACGAGTCAAATATCACAACATCGCCAATACGGGAATCTGCGGCACGTGCAGTTGATGTCAATTTTTCCGCAGGGAATTTTGATTCAACAACAAATGCGAAATCACGCGTAATTGGTTGAAATTCACTAATCGGAGTTTTTGCATATTTTGGTGTTTGTGGCAACACTGTGATATCATCTACTATTGCAATCACAGTTGGATTTTTAATATGCAATTTATGTGCAACCGACGGATGTAATTCGCCAAATTCTGCAATCTTTTTATTACCTTGGACAATACGACCGTATTTATATGGATGCGCCCACAATGGTGCATCATTTGTTTCTATGGTATATTTTTGATTTCCAATCAAAGACAACAAATCACTTTTTACATCAAACACATCGTATTCACGATTGCGTTTCATCCAATGTTTTGGCGATGTTGTGCCACTGCGCACTATGCACATTTGAGTATGTTCATCACCCGGCATATCGCCATCAAATACAGTTCCTAATTCAAACATAGATACATTTGGATATCCACGTTTAATATTTCCTGTCAATGCAATTAAAAGATTTCCCAACAAACAATTTCTCATACAATCAAAATCAACCGTGATTGGATTTGAAACACGAACAATCGGTTTGTTTGATAACATACTTTCTATTTTAGAATTACCAAAACCAAAAGATATGTTTTCGTTTAACCCTAAATTTGCCAAACGGTGTTTTAATGCCATACAGGCCTTGGTTTTAATTTTGTCTGCGTTTTCACTGACATTTTCAACAACACCAGCAAGACCGACTTTGTCATAACCATAAATTCTGATTAAATCAGATACAATGTTTTCTGGCGCAGTCATATCTACACGCGCACTGCGTGGAGTAATAGTCCAAATTCCACCTTTGCCTTCGGATACTGTAAATTGCAAAGATTCTAGAATTTCGCGTTGTTTTTGTGGCGCGATATTTACCCCTGTTCTTTGCATACAAAATCCAGGGTTGTATGCGATACGATTTGGTGTAAATTCTGTACGACCAGCATTTACAACCGCAACAATTTCACCACCACATTGTTTTGTAATTATGTCTGTCGCCGTCGCCAGCGCAACCCCAGACAAATTTGGGTCAATACCGCGTTCATAACGATATGATGCATCGGTTGATAGTCCAAGACGCTTGGCAGTTTTGCGAACACCAACCGGTTCAAAATATGCAGATTCAATGATGATATTTTTCGTATCGTCTGATGTCATTGCGCGTTCACCACCAACAATGCCAGCCAATGCTAAAACCCCAGACATATCTGCAATAACTAAATCTTTATCGGTCAATTCGTATTCTTTGCCGAACAAGTCGCGGAACATTTCGCCATTTTGCGCAGTTCTAATAATAATAGGGCCGTTCACTTTGTCTGCATCAAAACAATGCAAAGGCTGCGACATATCATAACAAATATAATTTGTTGCATCCACACATGCATTTTTCGGATTTATGCCCACAGCCGTCAATCTGTTCGCAATTTTTTCACATGATTTTGCGTTTTTGATATTGTGTATTTCTGCCATACGATATGTTGGGCAACGGTCAGACATTATTTGAACATTGCGCGCCCCATTTTTTTCAGGCAATAAATCTGGGTTTTTTGCAATATATGTTCCCGCAGAACATGCCGCTAAATCCAATGCAATTCCACGCACAGACAAATAATCTGGACGATTTGGTGTAATACCAGTATCAAATATTGGCGATGTATAAACCCCAGATACAGGACATCCTGGTTTTGTATCATTTGGTAATTCAATAATTCCACTGTGGTCTGGACCCAGTCCCAATTCACGTTCACTGCACATCATACCGTTTGATGCAACACCACGCAATTTTCCTGGTTCGATTTTATGACCATCTATAATACAGCCTGGACGCGCCAACGCTGATACCAATCCAACACGCGCATTTGGTGCACCACATACAACTTGGCGCAAATTTTCAGTACCGTCGTCAACCATCAAAACATGCAAATGGTCAGAATTTTCGTGTTCACGACATTCAACAATTTTTGCAGCAATCGGTGGGATGGGCGATATAAAATCTTCTACCTCTAACCCGGTGCGATTTAACATTTCTGCAATTTCTTCGGGCGATTTATCTGTGTCCAGATATTCACGCAACCATTCATATGTCCATTTCATTTTTTTACCCCACTGATTTTAGAAACCACTATTTTTTAACCAACGAATATCGCCATCATAAAATTGTCGTATATCAGGCAAATTAAATTTCAACATTGCCAATCTGTCCCAACCAAAACCAAACGCAAAACCTTGGTATTCGTCTGGGTTCACACCACAATTACGCAATACATTTGGGTGCACCATACCGGCCCCCATAATTTCCAGCCATTTTTCACCCCATTTTATATCAACCTCTATCGACGGTTCTGTAAATGGGAAATAAGACGGGCGAATGCGCATTTCCAATTTTCTTTCAAAAAAGCGTTCCAACAAAGTTCTGATTGTCGCAACCAAATCAGACATTGTTATATGTGCATCTATTTTATCAACATACAAACCCTCAATCTGGCCAAACATAGGCGAGTGGGTTGCGTCCATTTCTTTGCGATATGTACGACCAACACCAAACATTTTAATCGGCACACCCGTGCTTTCCATCGCACGAATTTGAATCGCAGATGTCTGGGTTCGCAAAACATTTCCATTATCCAAGAAAAAACTGTCTTGCATATCACGGGCAGGGTGGTATGACGGTGTGTTTAATGCGGTAAAGTTATGCCAATCATCTTCAACCTCGGGTCCGGTCCACATTTCAAAACCCAAAGATTCCAAGATTCCGCCAATTTGCAATAATGTTTCTGTCAAAGGATGCAAAGTTCCATGATTTTTTGGTTCTGGGTCCAATGTCACATCGATAAATTCGGTCTTTAATTTTTGGTTTAATGCCGCCGTTTCTAATTCAGATTGGCGTGTTTTGAACGCATCACGCAATGCCGTGTTTTCTTTATTTAATTCAGCGCGTTCAGAATCTTGCATTTTAGACATTTCTTTCAAACGCACGGTCATCGAACCGTTTTTACCAAACACACTTGTATATAAAGATTGTAATTCTTCCAGTGTGTTTATATTTTTTATTTCGTCTAGCATAACCTTTTATCCTTACTCAAAAATAAATATATATCTTGTGCAGTATCGCGACAAAAAAGCCGCCAAATACTTGACGGCTTTATTATTACAAAACAATATACATCCGCCAAGGATTATTTTTTATCCCCGCCAATAAATCGTTTTGCAGTATCAATCAATTTTGTGAAGTTTTCATCACCTGCAAAAGCCATTTCGGCCAAAACCTTGCGGTCCAGGGCGACGCCAGCCTTGTGCAAGCCGTTCATAAATTGAGAGTATGTTAAACCGTTGCTGCGAACAGCGGCATTGATACGGACAATCCACAAACCACGAAATTCACGTTTTTTAACGCGTCTGTCGCGATATGCATACTGACCCGCCTTTTCTGTTTTTTCACGTGCAGCACGATATGTTGAATGATGACGGCCCAAGTATCCCTTGGCACGCGCCAAAATTTTATTATGTTTTTGTTTAACTGTTGTTCCACGTTTTACTCTTGCCATAATTGCCCCCTATACTTATTTCAAACCGTATGGTGCCAAGATTTTAGCCTGGCCCATCATGTTATCGTTTAAATACTGTGGCTTGGACCCAGCGTTATTTGCGCGGGCGGATTTATGACGCAGTAATTTTTTATGAGCATTTCTGGCAACGCGGATTTTTCCAGTTGCAGTCATAGATGCACGTTTCTTTAAATAAGACTTTGTCTTTAATTTTGGCATTTTTTAACCTCTTGGTTTATTGTCTTGATGGCAATGCCTGGGTGCCATTTCAGACGGTTTACTGGCATATTTTGGCATAATAAAAAGAAAAATCAAGTTTTTATTGAATGTTCTATTTTTAGTGTTTAAACTGGGGGGTGAAAATGAATAAAAACTCTCTATCTTTACGGACAACAAAATTATTAAAATCTGCGGCTGCGGCCGCGGCGGTGCCGTTGGTGTTTATTTATGTTTTGGTGTCTAAACCAGATTTTTACCTGATAAATGCGTTGGGACATATTGTTTTACCTGTGGCGCATTTTGTTGGGAATGTTATTACTTGGCCGGTGCGTGCATTGGGCGAGTCTGTTGAAAATATTTATGATTTATCCAGTTTACGGGCAGAAAACGCGCGTTTACAACAAGAATTGGACACTTTGCGCGAAAATCAAAATACTTGCACAGTTGCGATTGCTGAAAACAAACGGTTAGAAGGGGAATTGGATATTGTTCGTGCAACACCACAAAATGTTATTATGGCCGATGTTATTCACGATACTGTTGCATTGCATCACAGTAATTTCTTGATAAACAAGGGCGTTTTTGACGGTGTTAAAAAAGGTATGGTGGTTGTATCTGTTGACGGAATTATGGCGGGTATGGTTATCGATGTTGGTGGTGAATTTTCGCGCGTACGTGCGTTAAACGACGCCGACAGTAATATCGCCGTCAGAATTGCAGGTGATGAAGTTTATGGTTTTTTACAAGGTGATGGCTCTGCAACCGCAGATATCGGTTTTTTCAGTCGTCCTGAATTCAAACCTGCGCGTGGTATGACGGTTATAACCAGTAATATCAGTGGTGTTTTACCAAATGGTATTTTGGTTGGAACATTGAAAAACGAACACGATGTAAATGTTTTGCGTCCGGATTCGGTTTCTCGGGTCAAAGTTTTAGAATTTGATAATAATAACGAATATAAATGATAAAAAATTTGATTTCTTGGTTGCGAAAATACACACCGTTGTTGGCGGTGATTATTTTGTGGCGTTTAGAAATTTCTTTTTGGAACCCTGGGGGAATTTTGGCAATTATTCCTATTTTTTATTATTCTTTTGTAAGACCGGTAAATTGGATGCCGTTTATTTCTATATTGTTTTGTTTCTTGATAGATTATAACATGGATACGAAATTGTTTTGGACAACGGTGTATTTTATTGCATATGCGATAAACGGATTTCAATACTTTATCGATTTACAACGCACAGATAAAAATGCGGTTGTGCCTTTTATGATTTTTATGGGGGCGGCTTTATTTATATTGATGGTTGCTAATTTTTCTGGAATTATGTTTTTGCGTGTTATATGGATGTTTGTTTGGATTTCTGGGTTATACATACCAATAACTCAACTGTTAAGAAAGGTGCACCAAGATGATTGATATCGAAGTTGGACATACTTTTGACCGACGCAGTGCACTGTTTTTAACAACGGGTGCTGTTTTGACATCTGTATTGGTTTTGCGCATGTTGCAAATGCAAGTGTTTAACTATCGTGAATATAAAAAGAAATCTGAAAACAATTCTTTTCGAATTCAAATCAATATGCCAGAGCGTGGAAAAATTCTTTCTCGGGAAGAAATACCTGTATCGCACGACATGCCTATTTATCGTATTTATATTGTTCCCGAAGAAGCAGATAATTTGGATGAATTATTACTCACATTGACGCAAGATTTGAATTTGCGTCAAAAAACACTAAATCGTATTTGGAAACAAATAAAAAAACAACAAAGATTTCAACCTGTTTTAATTTCTGAACATACAGATTGGAAAAATCTGGCACGGGTCCAGGCCAAGAATTTACCGGGCGTTCATATTTCCAGTGGTTTTGCACGTGTGTATGAAATGGGTGAATCTGGGGCGCATATTTTTGGGTATGTTGGTGCGCCAAAGACACCTGTTCCGAATGCACCTTTTTTCACAACTGGGGTATTGGGATTGGAAAAATATTTCAATGATGAAATGGCTGGAAAACCTGGTCAAACCGTAATGCTATCTAATGCGGTGGGACGCATTACTGGTGAAGACGAAGACCAATATATAAAACCAGAACCCGGACACGATATTAAAACGACTGTGCGATGGGATGCACAAAAAGTTTTATATGATTCTTTGATTCAACATCGCGCTGGGTGTGGGGTTGCATTAGATATTGAAACAGGGGATATTTTGGCAATGACATCTGCACCTGGATTTGATGCGGGTAAATTTACAGGGGACGATTCCGAAGAATATATGGAAAGTTTGCTGAACGATTACACAAAACCGTTTGTGAACAAAACTGTCGAAGGATTATTCCCGCCTGGGTCCACTTTCAAAATCATTGTTGCATTGGCGGCATTGGAATCAGGTGCAATTACCCCAGATGAAAGTGTTTATTGTCCGGGATATTGGGATTATGGCGACCGCAGATACCACTGTTGGGAACAAAAAGGGCATGGCCATGTAAATTTAGCCGAGGCATTAGCTCATTCTTGCGATATTTATTTTTATCGTTTGGCATTAAAGATTGGTATTGATGCTATACGCAAAATGGCATTTCGTTTGGGATTGGGCGAAAAATATTTATCTGATATTTTCCCAAAAGAAATGGCTGGAAATGTTCCTGATAAATATTGGAAGGAAAAACATATTGGCAGTCATTGGGTTCATGGCGACACTGTGATTTCTGGAATTGGACAGGGATTTATTTTAACAAATTGTCTGCAACTGGCGGTTATGATTGCGCGTGCTATGTCAAACAAAGTTGTTGTTCCACGATTGGTTTACAGTGATGAAAAACCAAAATTCAAATCTTTGGGATTACAAGAGAAAAACATTAAATTTGTTCAAGCCGGATTAGAAAAAGTAACAAGTCCGGGTGGAACTGCATCAGGTAGTGCTATAAATGTAAATGGTGCAAAAATGGCGGGAAAAACCGGAACATCCCAAGTGCGTAATATTTCAAAAAAAGAACGCGCAACGGGTGTTTTATCGGCTTCTCAATTAGAGTGGAATAAAAGAAATCACGGTTTGTTTGTTGGATATGCGCCAACCGATAATCCAAAATACGCCGTATGTGTTATTACAGAACATTCCGGTGGCAGTGGTCCCGCAGCACGCACAGTTGCCAGTGTAATGAAAATTTTATTAGAGGGCGCAAAATGATGGTTCGTCAAACACGTATTTCTAATGCAGATATGATGACTTTGCCAGAAAAACTATCGCGGTTTTTATGGGGGTTATTTTTACCTATGTGCATTGTTTTGGCCATTTCTGTTATGGTGTTGTTTTCCGCAGGTGGTGGAAATTGGCAACCGTTTGCAGGCTCGCAATTGATGAAGATTTTATTGGGATTTATTGTTTTTTTCTTTGTTGCTTTTTCAAATATTAAATTGTGGTTAAAGTCTGCATATTTAATTTTTGCTGTGGCATTTATTTTAATTATGTTGGTGACATTTATTGGTGATGTTGGTATGGGTGCGCAAAGATGGCTGAATTTAGGTTTTATAAATATTCAACCGTCTGAATTTATTAAAATTGCATTGGTGTTGGCGTTGGCACGATATTTTGCATGGATGAATTCTGTGGAATTGACAATGGCAAAAAATTATATTGCGCCAATTTTAATGACTTTTGTTCCATTTGCTTTTATTGTTGCACAACCTGATTTAGGCACAGCATTGTCGATGTTGATGATTATGTTTGGTATGTTTTACATTGTTGGTGCACAGAAAAAGTGGTTTATTATTGTTGCGATTTTAGGAGTTATGGCGGCACCTGTTGTTTGGTTTGGTGGTATGCATGATTATCAGCGTAATAGAATTATTACTTTTATAAATCCTGAACACGATGCACGCGGCACAGGATATCAAATAAACCAGGCAAAAATTGCGTTTGGTTCTGGGGGAATTTTTGGCAAAGGTTATATGAACGGTTCACAATCACAACAATCTTTTTTGCCAGAAAAACAAACCGATTTTATATTTACTATGTTGGGTGAAGAATTTGGTTTTATTGGCGCGTTTATATTATTGATTATATATACTTGGATTATTTTAGTTCTGTTTTGGTGTGCTAAAACATGCAAGAATAGGTTTGGTCAATTAGTCTGTTTTGGTTTTATGTTGAACTTTTTCATTTATTATTTTATAAATATTTCTATGGTACTGGGTTTATTACCAACCGTTGGTGTGCCGTTGCCGTTGATGTCTTTCGGTGGCAGCAGTTTATTATCACTGATGTTTGGATTTGGACTTTGCCAAAACGCACATATAAATAAAGATCAACAATTATCTGCCAAAGGAAGTTAAACTATGAATTTATTGATTGTGGAATCTCCATCAAAAGCAAAAACAATTGAAAAATACTTGGGCAAGGGTTGGCGTGTTGTTGCGTCTGTTGGTCATGTGCGTGATTTAGTACCTGAAAATGGTAGTGTTGATACAAATGACAATTTCAAAATGAAATGGCAAATTATGCCGGGCAAAGAAAAACAAATTAAAATGATTGTCGATTTGGTTAAACAAGCCGATGCAGTATATTTGGCATCGGACCCTGACCGCGAAGGAGAAGCCATTGCGTGGCATTTATTAGATATATTAAAATCTAAACGCGTGTTGGGTAAAAAGCCAGTTTATCGTGTGGCTTTTCATGAAATTACAAAAAATGCCGTGATGGCTGCGATTTCAGAACCACGGGAAATAGATTCTAATTTGGTTGATGCGTATATTGTTCGTCGTGCGTTGGATTATTTAATCGGTTTTAGTGTATCACCATTGTTGTGGCGGCGAAATCTGGGGCGGTCTGCGGGTCGCGTGCAATCTGTTGCGGTTAAATTGGTTGTTGACCGCGAACGCGAGATTGAAGCCTTTAAGCCAACAGAATATTGGTCTTTGGAATCAACATTAAAAGTTAAAAATTCAAATACATCTTCTTTCAAAGGTGTTTTATCAAAATATAAAAACGAAAAGATAGAAAAACAAACCATTAAAAACCAAGAACAAATAGATGAAATATTAAATTATCTTGGTGAACCAGAATTAAACGCAAGTGTTGTAAATATAGACAAGAAAAAATCCTCTCGGCGTGCATTTGCGCCATTTACAACCAGTACTTTGCAACAAGAGGCGGCACGTAAATTGCGTTTTTCTTCTAAACGGACTATGTCGGTTGCACAACATTTATATGAACAAGGTTTAATTACATATATGAGAACCGATGCAACAAATTTATCAGCCGAGGCTGTTGATGAAATTCGCAAATATATTGAAAAAACATATGGTGAAAAATATTTACCAAAATCACCAAATGTTTATGTGACAAAATCTAAAAATGCCCAAGAAGCACACGAGGCAATTCGTCCAACACATTTTGATGCCCCTGCAACAGGATTAGATACAGACGAACAAAAATTATATGATTTAATTTGGAAACGCACTGTTGCGTGTCAAATGATAAATGCAGAATTTGATTCTGTGGCGGTTGATATTCAACCAGAAAATCGCGATGCAATATTTCATAGTGTTGGAACAACTTGTACTTTTGATGGATTTTTGCATGTGTATAATGAATCTCGGGATGACGATGAAAATTCAGAATCTGGTGTTTTACCACCGTTAAATGTTGGCGATAAAATTGAAATTGAAAAATTTTTACCAGAACAACATTTTACTATGCCACCTGCTAGATTTACCGAAGCAACATTGGTAAAAAAGTTAGAAGAACTGGGGATAGGGCGTCCATCTACATATGCGACGATTATGTCAACAATTGTTGACCGCAATTATGTTGAACAAGACAAACAATATCGTTTTCATCCAACAAGTGCTGGATGGATTATTTCTGCATATTTAGGAAAATATTTTTCCGATTTGGTTGATGTGAATTTTACTGCAAAAACAGAAGACACTTTGGACGATGTTTCTAATGGTAAAATTAAAAAAATTACTGCATTAAATGAATTCTGGACCCCCACAGATAAAACTATCGAGGCCGCGCGTGGGGTTAAAACATCTGAAATCATAGATATTATAAACGAATTTATGGAACATCATTTATTCCCAGACGGTAATACAAAATGCCCTAAATGTGGTGGTGTATTGGGAATAAAATTGTCAAAATATGGCGCGTTTATTGGTTGTAATAAATATCCAGAATGTGATTACAGAATTAAAATTGGTGGTGGCGATGTGCCAAATCAAAATGATACAGATACTGAAAAACAATCAAATACACCAATTGATTTAGATGAAGGAATTGTTTTTTATCCGGTTGGTAAATTTGGGCCATATGTTTCAAATGGCAAACAAAATGCTGCGGCCAAAGGTTATACCGCCGACACAATAACACTGGAAATCGCCAAAAATTTATTGGATAAAAAATCGGTTGGGCGTGTTGCAATAGAATTGGGCGAAAACCCAGCAACCAAACAAAAAATATTATATTATGCAACTGGTCGATATGGTCCGTATATTTCCAGCAACAAAGTAAATGTTTCTGTAAAATCACAACCTGATTTAGAAACTGCTATTAAACTGATAAACAACAAAAAACCGGCGGTAAGTGCACAGAAACCGGCAAAAAAAGGAAAGTGATAATTGGCAAAATTTGATAATAATTTTGTTGATGAACTGCGTATGCGTCTGTCCGTTGTGGACATTGTTGGACGGCGTGTGCCTTTGGTTAAAAAAGGTCAAAATTATTGGGGATGTTGCCCATTTCATAATGAAAAAACACCATCTTTTTCTGTATCCGAAGAAAAAGGATTTTATCATTGTTTTGGATGTGGTGCGCATGGCGATATTATTTCGTTTGTGATGAATACTGAACATCTGGAATATCCGGCGGCAATACGCGAATTGGCAGATTTGGCCGGATTAAAAATGCCAGAAATAAAACCTAAATCACCGGTGCGACAAAAATTTGAAGATTCTTATTTTGATATTATGGAACGCGCAACAAATGAATATCAAAAATTATTGTTTGAACCCGTTGGGGCGGATGCATTGGCGTATGTGCGTGGACGTGGTTTTGATGATGCAACAATAAAAAAATACAGGTTGGGGTATGCGCCAAAAAATAATTTAATAACATCTAAATTTACAGATATAAAACAAAATAATTTATTGGCCACAGGACTTGTTCGACATGGCGAATACGGTATGTATGATTTTTTCAGACATAAATTGATGTTTCCTATTTTTGATGCCAAAGGAAAAGTTATTGCTTTTTCTGGACGTAGTTTAGATGGTTCAGAACCTAAATATATAAACACAACAGATACAGAATTATTTCATAAACGACAAACTATTTTCGGTTTTAATTTTGCACGCGATGAAATTTATAAAAAAAATCGCAGTATTATTGTCGAAGGACAAATTGATGCAATTCAAATGCAAGTGCATGGTTTTGGCGAAACTGTTGCACCTTTGGGAACAGCACTGACCGAAGACCACATTGCAATTTTATGTAAATCAAATCGAAATATTATTTTCTGTTTTGATGGGGATAATGCCGGACAAAAAGCGGCGGCACGCGCATGTTCTATTGTATTGCCATTTATTCGTGATAATTCAGATGTGCGGTTTGCTTTTGTCACAGGTGGCAAAGACCCAGATGAAGTATTAAAAACAGGCGGGCAAGATGCCATGGCGAAAATCATAAATGATGCTGTGCCTTTGGTTGATTTTTTGTGGGAAAGTGTAAATAAAAATTATTTGGTATCAACCCCAGGCGGACGCGCCCAGGCAGAAAAATTTTTGGAAACAGAGTTAAAGAAAATACAAGACAAAAAATTCCAATACGAAATTGAACAAGAATATAAAAAACGCGAATACCAACAATGGCGCTCTTGGAAAAAATCAGATACACCAAAAATTAAATTGCCTGATACAGATGCTGTCACAAAAAATACTTTAATTTATATTGTGAATAATTTCCCAGATATTGCCAGTCAATATGCTGACTTTTTATCTGTGTTAAATATTTCTTTTGATGACACAGCACCAGATTTAGGTTGGGATGCGCGTGCCGCGGAAAAATTTATTGTATCATTAAAATTACAAAGATACCGTGCAACACTGGAACAAGAATTACGCGATAAAATGCAAGGTATGATAAATGGCGAAAATTACACAAACGAAGAATTAAACGATATAAAGAAAAAAATTTCTGATATAGATGAAAAATTAGAAAAATTACTTTATATGGAATAATTATGAAATAAAATTTTTACGATAAAAATACCGGTCTTTTTTAACATTTTTATTAAAAACACCGGTAATTTTGTAATTTATTATAAATACAAAAAAATCCCGGCTTTTTTTAACATTTTTATTGTTTTTTCCGGGATTTTTTATATTTTTTTAACAAATTTATTTATACGTTGAACAAGAAATGACATATATCGCCCGGTTGCATTATGTAATCACGACCAACCGTTCGCATTTTTCCGGCATCGCGCACACCTAATTCACCATTATATTCGATATAATCTGCGGGGGTTATAACCTCGGCACGGATAAATCCGCGTTCAAAATCAGTATGAATTTTGCCTGCTGCCTGGGGAGCGGTCATACCAGCTGTGATTGTCCATGCGTGTGCTTCTTTTGGTCCAACCGTATAAAATGTTTGCAGACCTAATGTTTTATAACCAGTTTTAATAACCTGTTCCAGCCCAGATTGTTTTAGCCCTAAATCCTCCAGAAACATTTTGCGTTCATCTGGGTCTGTGATTTGTGCAATTTCCATTTCTATTTTAGAAGATATTATTAAAACAGGATTTGTTGCGCCAAATTTTTCAACAACTTTATTTGAAAATTCATTTCCGGTTGATGCAGATTTTTCATCAACATTACACACATAAATTACCGGTTTTGCAGTAAGTAAATTAAATGGCTGACTGTCTATATCCAATTTACGCGCAGGTATTCCTTGGGTTAAATTATCGCGTATAGTTATCGCATCTGCCAACATTTTTGCAGCATCTTTATCCAGACCGCGTGCCTTTTTTTCCAGATTTTTAATTTGTTTTTCTATGCTTTCTAAATCAGCCAGTGCAAGTTCTGTTTCAATTGTATCAATATCAGACAGCGGATCAATTTTACCGTTCACATGCACAATATCATCATTTTCAAAGCAACGCACCACATGAATTATGGCATCTGTTTGTAAAATATTACCCAAAAATTTGTTTCCCAGACCTTCGCCAGTTGATGCACCACGAACAAGCCCCGCAATATCAACAATTTCCAGTTGCGTTGGTATAATCTTTTCAGAATTATCAACCGCCGCCAATTTTAACAATGTTTCGTCCGGAACAACAACACGACCGGTATTAGGCTCTATCGTGCAAAAAGGGTAATTTTGCGCGTCAGCCGTAGCACTTTCGGTCAAAGCATTAAATAAAGTTGATTTACCCACATTTGGTAAACCGACAATTCCACAATTGAATCCCATAATAAAATCCTTTATAATGACAATAATATGTCATACATCTGGCAAGATTTCAATATAAAAACCTTTCCCGCAGAGACTGTTGTTTTTCGGGACGGTTTGTTTTGTCCAGAATTATCTACATTGGATTCGCCAATAATTTCAAAAAATTATGATTTACCTGTTCATTTTATTTATGTTGGGGAATTATCTGGTAAAAATGTTCTGGATGTTGTTATAAATGAAAATGTTAAAAATCAGACTATATTTTTATCTTGCAAGGTAAAAGTGAATTCTGGGGCTGAATTTTCAATATCTGTTAAAAATAATGGTAATGGGACAGATTTTCGTGGTTTTGTTATAATTCAAAATCGTGCAAATGTTAAATTTAATGTCGATGCACACCATTTATCTAAAAATACTGGCATTTTTATAAAAACAAGGTTGGTTGCATATAAAAATTCTGTTTCTGAATTAAACGGGACTGCGCATATATATAAATATTGTGAAGATTCCAGGTCTGGTATTGAATTTTCGGCTTTGGCAGACGAAAATGCTAAAATCATATTCCGACCACAACAAAACATATCTGCAATTCCAGAATGTGCGGCACACAGTGCAAATATTGCACATTATACAGCCCCCCAGATTGAATATTTACACCAATCTGGATTGACTGACTCTGAAATACATAATATTTTAAGCGAGGCTTTTTTGAACGATACAGATTTACTGAAATAAAAAAAATACCCACAAAATGGGTATTAAAAATATTGGGTTTGAAAAAACCTTATTTTTTCTTGAAACCCTGTTTAGCCTTTAATTTAGGATTTTTTGGGTCAATCAAGATAACCTGTTTACCACGACGAATTTGTTTAATATCACCGCGTTTTTTCCAAGCCTTTAATGAACTTAAAAATTTCATATCAAATCCTTTTTGCCAGATGATTATAAACGGTTTTTAACAAAAATCAAATAAATAATATATATTTTGTTGTTGTTGTTGGGGCTGTTGAAACTGTTGAAAACTGTTTTTAGTTTTTTTTTAACAAATTTTTAACAATTTTTTGTTGGTTTTCTGGTGTTTTTTGAAGCATTGTTAAAAAACAGTAAAAGTTATTACCTGTTGAAAAAAATCGTTATTTTTAACAATTTCAACAATTTTTCGTTTTTGATTTTTCTGCTTGTTAAAAAATGTTGAAAAGTGGTATAATTATCAACAGGAAAGGAAGAGATGAAACAACAAGTGTTAAAAGCTTTGGCTAATCCGCCACGGATATTTTTCGTGCCGTATTATTTGGCGGTGCTGAATTTTGTTGTTCAATTTATTGTTTTTGTTGTGATTTATGTATCTGCATTGGTGTTTTTTGATTTTTTAATCGACCCTGTTTTATTTTTAATATCTGTTATTTTGGTTCATATGTTATTGGCGGCATATTCACAAAAAGACCCACAAATTGGTCAGATTATTTTGTCCAGATTTCAATTGTTAAAGAGAAAAATTCCACGGAGATTGGCGGCATAGATGAATAAAAATTCTGGATTTTTTGATTATTTTGCAGGTAGTGCTGATTTTCCAATGACTGTCACGGTGTTGGTTCTGTTGGTTATTGTAGTTTTTATTGGTTTAATGATATATTTACCTGTATTAACACGCAAAATTTTCCCGAAATTTGGTTATTTGCGGTATTCTGAATATCTGCCGTTTGTTGGTGTTAAAAAAGAAAATACTTTGCAATTGTCTGATGGCTCTTGTGTTCGGGTATACCATCTGGACGGTGTTCAAACCAGTATGCAAGATGATGAAACACGTGAAAGATTTTTAGATTTACGTGCCAGTTTATTTAATCAAATTCGTGACCCAAATGTTATTTTGCGGTTTTTTACTACCCGGGATGCCGCCGAAGAAAATATGAATTACGAATTTCATCAACCGACTTTGCAGGCTATACACGATAAATGGAAAAACCAAGGGTTAAAGATTTTTACTAATAATTATTATATTGTTATTTCTGTTGGTGGTAGTGATGCATTGGAAAAATTAAATCAGTATTCTAATTATATAGAGTCTATATTTGCGGCGTACAAGCTAAAATTGTTGAAAAATAACAGTTCTGATAATATGGCGCGGTTTTTTGGTCGTATTTTATCACCTATTTCCAAGCCAGAGCCAAAGGTTTGTGGTGATGATATCGCAAATTTGGTGACTGTTGATGATGTTGATTTTATAGATAATGGTTTTATTAAATATGAAAGTGGCGGTGTAAAAAAATATGCTGCAACAATTTCTTTTAAAGTGGCGCCTGATTATTTAGATGAAGAGTTTTTTATAAATATTTCAACAATTCAGACAGAAATGATTTGTATGAATGCGTTTCATATAATGGGGGTTGCCGCGGTTGCGACTGCTTTGCGTCAAACACAATCAACAACAGATGAATCAACCGAAGATTCAACAATGGAACAAATGGCGGTTGCTCAGAGTGTTATGGATGAAAATGTTTCTGGAAATCAGAATATGGTGAATTATTATCCGCTATTTATGATTTTTGGTGATACACCACAAGATTTGGAAAAATATATCAAAGAATTCAAAAAAATATCTGCGTCATTTGGTGTGTCGCCGATTGTTGAAACTTTTGCATCACGTGTTTCTTGGTTTTCTGTTATTCCAGGTTTTGATGTGTTTCCACGTACTTTTAAATTATTGTCCAAGACGGCGGCTGTATCTATTCCGATGGATTATTCTCCGCGTGGTTTCGCAAATAGTGATTGGGGTCCGGGACCATTGGTTGTTTTTCCAACTGCATCTGGGACACCGTATCAATTCCAATTCCATGTGTCGGATAAACCTGTGGCGGTGGGGCATACTTTGACGATTGGTCCAACAGGTGGTGGTAAAACAACATTGTATTCTTTTTTGATTGCCCAGGCTTTGCGTCATCAAAAATTAAAAGCGTTCTTTTTCGATAGAAATAAAGGTGCCGAGATATTTACTTTGGCGGTCGGTGGAAAATATATCACTATGCAGGGACGCGGGAAAAATCAAGATAATGTGAATCAATCGTTTGAAACACATTTGAATCCTTTTAAAATGCCGGATACGGTTGCAAATCGTGCGTTTTTGCGTCGTTGGTTGGCAATGATTTCTGGGCAAACAGATGCTGTGTCTGCGGACGAGATTGCGCGTGCTGTGTCGGTCAATTTTGATTATTTGTCTGATAAAGATAGAAAATTGTCAAACCTGTGGGAAAGTTGTTTTTCTTCGGGTGGAAAAATGCGTGAATCTTTGAAGAAATGGGTTGATGATTTACAATATGGTGAAATATTCAATGAAGATTCAGATACTTTGGATTTGCAGGCGCGTTTGACTACTTTTGATTTTACAGATATTTTGCAAGACCCAGAATTAGCACCGGCTGTGATTTCTTATATTTTACACAGAATAAATAATACGACTGTGTCGGGTGGAAATCCGTCTTTGATTATGATTGATGAAACTGCGCCTATGTTGGAAAACAAAATGTTCCGTGATAATTTTATCAAAGGTTTACAAGAAGGTCGTAAAAATCGTCAGGCATATATGGCGGCTTTTCAACGTGCAAATGTGTTGGATAAATTGGGAATTGGTGATGTTGTTCGTGGTCAGGCGCAAACTGTTATATTCTTCCGTAATCCGGCGGCAAATATTTCTGATTATGAACATTGGAATTTGAATCCTTTGGAAATGGCTTTTATTCAAGGCAAGGCATATCCGAATTTGCAACGCGCTGTATTATTATCGCGGCCGGTTAATGGTGAATCTGTGATTTTAAATACAGAATTAGGTGGTTTGGGTAATTTATTGCGTTTGTTTGAATCTGGGCGTCCGTCTGTATTGTTGGCCGAAGAATTGTATAAATTACATGGGAGTTCTTTTGTCGAAGAATATTTAAAGAAAAATGTATAAAAATATTTTATTTTTAATGTCTTTATTATTTATAACTTCTGCTTTTGCCGATGACAGATGTGTTGCGTACAAGGCACCATTAAATGTTAAAATTGGTAAACCTGATTGGGTCAAAAAAGTTGGGCAGCCGTTAAAAGTTATGGATTTATATCATGGTAATGTGACTGCGACATTGATTGATGAATATGATATTATTGTAAACATTGATGAATTGCCGGATAACGGCGGATTTTGTGTTGGTATCAAGAATATAAATGCGACTATTGGATATAGTGATTTTTTGGTCAAAGTTGATATGCGGCATAAATTGGATTCTTGTTCTTATAATGCTGTTTTGGCTCACGAGGCTGAACATATAAAGGCATATTTATCTGTGATTGATGATTTTCAAGATGATTTGAAAAATTCTGTATATTCTGCGGCAAATTCTATTATGCCGATTTATGTTCAATCTGAAAATGATATTGGGTCTGCGATTGATGATTTGAATCTAAAATTGCAAATGCATCCTGATTTGATTTTAGTAAAACAAAAAATATCTGCGGCCGAAGAAATTAGAAATGCCAAGGTTGATGAAGATGAACATAAATACGAAGAACTTGCAAAATGTCATGGTTAAAAAAATATTTTGTTTTTTGTTTGCGGATTGCGCGTTATATAAAATATAAAAAAAGGATGAAAAATGATTTTAGTGACTGGGGCGACAGGCTTTATTGCATCGCATACTATTGTAGAATTACAAAATGCGGGTTATGATATTGTCGGGGTTGATAATTTATGCAATTCTGATATTGAAACTTTGAAAAATATTGAAAAAATTACCGGTAAAAAAATAGAATTCTGTAATGTTGATATTCGTGATGGAAATAAATTAAAAGAATTTTTATCAAAATATAAAATCGATTGTTGTATTCATTTTGCTGGGTTAAAGGCCGTTGGAGAATCTGTATCAAAACCGGTTGAATATTATGATAATAATATTGGTGGAACGATTTCTTTATTGAAAGTTTTGCGTGAAATTGGTTGTAAAAATTTGATATTTTCATCCAGTGCGACTGTGTATGGAACACCTGCATTTATGCCGATTACCGAAGATTGTCCAAAAGGTATTTGCACAAATCCGTATGGTTGGACTAAACATATGATAGAACAAATTTTAATAGATGTGCAAAATGCAAACAAAGATATGAATATTGTTATTTTGCGATATTTTAATCCAATTGGTGCGCATCCGTCGGGTATGATTGGTGAAAAGCCAAATGGTATTCCGAATAATTTAATGCCATATATTACCCAGGTTGCATGTGGAAAACGTGAAAAATTATTTGTATATGGTGATGATTATGATACCCCAGATGGAACAGGTGTGCGTGATTATATCCATGTGGTTGATTTGGCGCGCGGACATGTTTGTGCAATGCGAGCAATAGATAAAAATTGTGGTTTGGATATATTTAATCTGGGGACGGGGCACGGGTATTCTGTATTAGATGTAATAAAAACATTTGAACATGAAAATAATATAAAAATACCGTATGAAATTGTTGCACGACGGCCAGGTGATATCGCAATGTGTTATGCAGACCCAGCCAAGGCGAAAAGTGTTTTGGGTTGGGTTGCACAATATTCTTTGCAAGATATGTGTCGTGATTCGTGGAATTATCAAAAGAATATGTTGTAAATAGTATTTGTTGTTTAATAAAAAAATCCCGCATACAGTGGGATTTTTTTATGAGGCACCGTCTCCTTTTTCATGGAAGAGTAATAAATCGGAAATATTTAAATCACAATTACCCCACCGTTTTCAACGGTCCCCCCCTTCTTTCATAAAGAAGGGGACAGTGCGTTCGCACTGCTTTTTTTGTTATAATTTATGGTGCCACGAGTGTAAAAAAGTGTCGCAAAAAACCTAGGTTTTTTGACAAGTGTTTTTTTTGGTTTTTTTCAATTTTTTGAAATTTTAGTTTTTTTGTAAAAACAATGAGTTATAA
>JAGHVJ010000033.1 GCA_018064365.1 Candidatus Enterousia onthequi
TCGGCTATGCCGACACTTTAATAAAACTGGATCCTTTCGACTGCGCAAAACCGCGAATGCGCGACATCGCAATTTTGCTCCGCTTAGGATGACAAAAACGCTTCGCGTTTTTGTTTGTGTAATAATGCCAAATGACACAAGTTTTGCGAAATGCAAAACTGGATTCCGCACTCCTGCGGAATGACGATTTTTAATAATATAAATCACCATACCATAAAACAAAAAATCACCGGCATTCGCCGGTGCTTTTACCATATTTTCACCCTGGATTCTGGTGCAATATACATTTTGTCTTGTGGTGTTATGCCAAATGCGTCATACCATGCGTCGATATGTGGCAATATGCCGTTTACGCGCCACCGTTCCAACGAATGTTCGTTTGTTTTTGTTTGTTTTAATAATGCTTCGTCACGGATATTGCTGGCCCAGTTTGTTGCATATGATATAAAGAATCTTTGTACATCGGTAAAGCCGTCTTTGTTTGCGCTGCGATTTCCAAAATTCATATATGCAGTATATGCAACGGTTATGCCACCATAGTCTGCTAAATTTTCGCCCAATGTAAATTCTCCATTTGCATGAACATTTGGTGCAACGATAATATTGTTAAAGAAATCGCGCATAACATTTGCACGTTCGACAAAAGATTTTGCGTCGTCTGTTGTCCACCAATCACGCATATTGCCGTCTTGGTCGAAATGGCGACCTTGGTCATCGAAACCATGTGTCATTTCATGTCCAATTACCGCACCAATCGCGCCATAGTTAAACGCATCATCCGCAGTCATATCAAAGAACGGATATTGCAAAATTCCGGCCGGAAAACAAATTTCGTTTGTTGATGGGTCGTAATAAGCGTTTATTTCATGTGCGTTCATATACCAAATATTTGGGTCTTTTTCTTTTCCGATTTTTTCCAGCCAAAACGCGTCTTCAAATTTTTCGACACGAATCATATTTTCATACAAAGAATCGTCGCGTATTTCTAATTTAGAATAATCGCGCCATACATCCGGGTATCCAATTTTTGCGTGAAAAGTCCCCAACTTTTCCAATGCTTGACGTTTTGTGTCATCTGACATCCAATCCAAATTCTCAATACGCATTTTTAACGCAGATTGTAAATTTTTTACCAATGTTTGCATGCGTGTTTTTGCATCGTCTGGAAAATATTTTTTTACATACAGTCGACCGATTTCTTCGCCCAAAGAGCCGTCCAACATTGCGACTGCACGTTTCCAGCGGGGCTTTTTCTCGCTTTGTCCAGATAATACTTTTGCGAAATCAAATGCAATGTCGTATGTTTTGTCGTCTAAAACAGCATCCGCAGAATCTATTAGTCTCCATTTTAAATATGTTTTTAATAAATCTAAATCCACGGTATTTATTATTTTAATAGATTCTTGAATTGGTTCGATTTGATTTACATTTATATATTCTGGGGTGATACCGCGTGCCGCAAAATATTTATCCCAATCAAATCCAGATAATTCTGTTTTTAATTGAGCAACCGGCATTTTATGATAATTTGCAATCGGGTCACGCAATTTTTCTTTTTTGTAAAAAGATTTAGCCATGCGTTTTTCCAACTCAAATAATTTTTTTGCGTCCACCGCTATACCAAAATTTTCCATTTGCTTTGTAATGTATTCAATGTATTTTTCGCGCACCTGGGCAGATTTTTCATCATCGTCAAAATAATAATCGCGCGCCAATCCGATGCCGCCTTGTCCAATATTATATAAATAATGTTCACTATCTTTTTCGTCCAGTCCTACACCATCACTGAAAAATCCACCAGAAAACGAATGGATTTTTCCTAAAAATTCTGGTAATTCGTCACGAGATTTTATTGCGTCAATATCGGATAAATGTTTTGCCACGGGTTTGACTCCGTCGGTGTTTAACTTTTTTTCATCCATAGCGATTTTGTATAACTTTCCAATTTTGCCATTATCGTGTTCCGCGATATCACGTACCCGTTCCAGGTTAGTGTTTGCCAAAACCTCAAAAGCACCATATCGTGAATAATCTGATGGAATCGGATTGTTTTTGCGCCACCCTAGTGTCGCGAAATCATAAAAATCATCGCCCGGTTTAATAGTTAAATCCATGTCTTGTAATTTAATGCCCGTATTCATACTTTTCTCCTTGGTGTAAAAAAATGCAAAAGTTAAACTTGCGACTACTGCGCAGATTCCGATAATGTTTAAAATTTTATGTTCCATACCTCTACCTCAAAATATCAACCAGCAAATCGTCTAGAATTAAAATGCCTGTATCCGTCGCACGAATAACATTGTGTTCAATTTTAACCAGGTCATTATGTGCATTTATAAAATCAAAATCCAGAACATTTTTTATCGCATCGTCTATAATCATGCCACGCATTGTGCGCAGACCGGTCATCAACTTTTCTATGGCGCGCGTTTTGTTGTCTATTTTGGAATATTTTATATCGCCCCCTGATTGCTCGAACCAAGTGTTGTCCATAAAAACACGACCACGCGCCCCGTGTCCCAAACCGATATATGGTGCGCCGTCCCAAATGTTTTGATTGTGCCTGCATATGTGTTCAGGGGTGGCGTAATTAGAAACCTCGTATCGGGGTAATTTTATATTGTCTTGAATTGCTAAGTACATATCTGCCATTGCATCATTGGCGGGCATATTTAAATTCATTTGTCCAAATGGAGTATTTTTTTCAATTGTCAATTCGTATAATGACGCGTGTTGTAATCCAATCTTATTTATTTGGTCGCATAAAGAAATTATGTTTTGAACATTGTGTCCGGGTAATCCGTAAATAAAATCAGCACTGACGCGTATGTTTTTTTGCATTGCAGTATCTAATAATTTTATTGCAGTTTTTGCATCGTGGCGGCGACCTAAAAAATTTAATTCGTTATCATCAAAAGATTGAGCCCCAACAGATAATCTTGAAACGCCACAGGCAATAAAATCGTCCAGTTTTTTTTCGTCCAATGTCCCAGGATTTGATTCTAATGTGATTTCAACACAGTCTGATAAGTCAAAACGAGAACTGATGTGATTTATAATGTTGTTAAAAGTTTCTACGGGCATTAAACTGGGGGTGCCACCACCAAAAAAAATAGTTGGCACATCTATTCGACCTAATTTGTCGTGCCAAAAATCAACCTCGTGCAATATTTGATTTTGATAATATTCCCAATCAGGTGCAATCGCACGTGAAAAGAACGCACAATAATTACATTTTGAAATGCAAAAAGGAACGTGAATATAAAGGTTGTGTGGCGAATTCATACCATGGATATTAAACAAAAGAATAAAAAAATCCAGTAAATCATTTTTTAGTTGCAATGAATATCTAAATTGTTTCATAATGTAATCAAATGAGGAAGGATTTAATCGCAACTTTATTGGGAATCTGCGCAATTACCCCTGTTTTGGCCAGTAACGAGGGGGTGCCGTCGTATTATCAAAAAAATGCCACGTCAATGAATCGGGCAGGGTATGCGAATTATCAAAATCGCGGATACCAAAATTATGTAGGTTCTGGTTCTAAACAGGTTGTGTCATCAAATACATATTCGTACCAGGTTCCATCTGCGAACCAAACGCCGGGATATCGTGGTGTAATGACTAAAAATGGTGTTGCACGCGCGGCGTCTGATGAAAACGGATTTTCTGTGTATGGTGGGTATGGTCGTCGTTTTGCAGATTTTGAATTTACTACCAGTGTGAATTCTGTGCTTGAATGGGACGATATGCAGTATAACGAATTTACTGTCGGTGGTCGTTATAATTTTTCGTTGCGTAATTTTGATATGGTTGCGTTTGGTGATTATACATATGGCAACATGGCGTCTGGTGGTTTGTCTATGGATTATGATTTGCGTCCATACGATGATTTGTATCCAAATGAGGGAATATTTACAATTTCTATTGGTGACCAATCGGGTGATTCACATCATATGCGTTTTGGAATTGGTGCGCGTAATGTTTGGGATATTGGTGGTTGGAAATTGACCCCAATAATCGGATATGAAATTTTCAAGCATAATTTGCAAATGCATGATCATTATTACCCAAACCAGGGTGTGTATATCCCAGCGATGACAACGGATGGTGATTATGTTTTTGGTATAGAAGATGCCAGTGGCACTTATTATACGGCTGTTTCCGTTGCCGAGGCGCAAAATTTTGTCGATACATATGAGGACAGTGTATTCCAGGTATGCTTGTCCCCGAATCAAATTCAACTTGTGAACGGTAACAGTTTAATTAGCGGGAGTTTAGAATTCATAGTTCCTGATCCTCCGTATGCTGATAACGAAGAAACACCATGGGGTGTATATGGTGGTGATTGTGTTGTTGTTGGTGGTGATGGACCTGTTATAATTTCTGGTAAAACACATGAATATAATACAACATGGTCTGGGTTTTATATTGGCTTGGAAATTGAAAAGCAAATGACTTTGACAGACAAATTGCGTTTGTATGGTCAAATTGGTATGCCGAAATATTCGTCCGAAGGTATTTGGCCAAATCGTACAGATTGGCAACAGAGCCCCAGTTTCTTGGACGAAGGGGATAACGGTGCATTGGCATATCAATTAGAAATGGAATACCAGATGAAATTGTCCGACAGGTTAAGTTTATCATTAAAGGCGGATACAAATTATTTTCATATTGGCAAAATTGGTGGTGAAATTTATTGGGCACCATATACAGAATATACATATGATGAAGTAGAGGATTCAATCCTTGCAACTACGTATCCAGGTTATACCGAAAGTGTATCTGATGCATTAAAAGAGGCTACATGGCGTTCTTTTGGGTTGTATCTGGGGGTAAAATATTCTTTTTAAGTCTGCTTTTTCTACGAAAGCATAGCGTGTGTTGATGTGAAAAAAATAACAAGGTGTTTCGCATGAAAAAAATTAGCATGGTATTATCTGGAATGTTGTTTTTGTGTGGTGTTTCTGTTGCGAATGCCACACGTGGCGAATTTGATTTTGACAGATGGAACGGATTGATGGTATCTGTGCGTGATGCGGCAGTGGCACAAAAAATTTCTGATTCTACAATTGATGCTGCGTTAAAAAATCCGGTGTTTATACCGCGTATTGTCCACAGTGATAAAAACCAGTCGGAATTTAAATTGACGTTATCTGAATATTTGAAACGTACAGTAAATAACGAACGTGTTAAGACTGGGCGTCGTATGGCGAAAAAATACCCGACTTTATTGGGTAAAACTTATGCCAAATATGGTGTTCCAAAAAATGTGATTTTGGCGTTTTGGGGAATGGAATCAAATTATGGAACAGTAAAAAAGGCGTATAGATTAAAAGATGCGTTTTTCACATTGATGTATGATGGTCGGCGCGAAAAATTTTTTACTGAACAATTATTGGCTTTGATGAAAAATGCAGATAAAAACGGTCAAAATATAAATGATATTTATGGCAGTTGGGCCGGTGCCATGGGGCATTTTCAATTTATACCAACGACATTGGCGCAATACGGTGTTGATGGAAATGGTGATGGTAAAATTGATATAATAAATAATATTAGTGATGCAATGTTCAGCACTGGAAATTACCTGAATAAATTGGGTTGGAATCCAAACGAAGAAATTGCACATCGTGTGTTGATTCCAACTGATTTTGATTCGGATATGTTAAACGGGGATAAAAAATATAGTATTACTCAATGGAAATCGATGGGGGTACTGAATGCCGATGGTGTGCCTTTGTTGGATAATGAGGCTGTTGTTGGGTTGGTTGGTGGAACAGGTAATAATGATAAAACAAATTTCGTTATATCGCCGGATAACGATGTTGAAATGACAACGATGAAAGTTGCGTATTTGACATACCCGAATTTTTATCGTATCAAGCGTTGGAATAATTCAAATTGGTATGCCATAGCGATTGCTGAATTGTCTGATAAATTAAAATAAATCTGTTGATATAAAATGTTTTCTTTGCTATCCTTGCCTGGTATATAAGAGGATAAATATGTCTATAAAAGTTCGTGATTACGAAGTGCGTTTGACTCGCACCAAAGAAGAACGTCGCCAGGTGCGTGCGTTACGTTATTCTGTTTTTGTTGAAGAAGAGGGCGCATCTGCAACCGAAGAACAAAAAAATTTGCGCGAAGAATATGATTCTTATGACCGTTTTGCAGAATATTTGGCCGTATTTCACAACGGAAAAATTGTCGGAACATACCGTGTTATCAGTCGTGAGGCCGCAGAAAAAATGGGCGGTTTTTATACGGAAACAGAATACGATATTTCCAAGATAAAAAAATCAGGTATGAATATCGCTGAAATGTCGCGTGCATGCGTTGCGGCCGATTATCGTGATAATGCGTTGGTTATGCGTTTGTTGTGGGCTGGATTGGGCGAATATATTGTCCGTAATAAAATTAGTATTGTGTTTGGTATTGCATCGTGGGTTGGAACAAATCCGGCTGTTTCTGCCCAGGCGATTTCGTATTTGTATTACAACCATTTATCGCCTTTGCGTTTGCGTGCAACTGTTGATACGACAAAATTATCAGACGGCGTAAATCCGAAATTGACCCGTATGAATATATTGCCTGCGGTTTTTGTTGATCCTGCATTGGCTCGTCGTGAAATGACACCGTTGATAAAGGGGTATTTGCGTGTAAATGCGACATTTGGACGTGGTGTGTTCATAGACAAGGCGTTCAATTCTTACGAGGTTTTTGTTATGCTGGAAACACGTAAAATGGACGCGTTATACAGAAAACGTTTCTTGGGGACAGATGAAAATTTCCAAGGTGAAGATTTTGAATTACCATCAAATTTTATCAAAACATTGGGTAAAATTATAACAACTCCGGCGGTTAGTGCGGTGCGTGCTGTTCGTTCTGTTTTTGCGTTTTTATTGCGTGAAGATGCAGCGGATGCAGAATTAATTACCGAAGACAAACCTGCCGAAGAAGAGGATTAAGAAATGAAAATAATGGCGGATAAATGCCGGGTCAATATTTTTGATACGATAACCGCATTTTTTCGGGCGATTTTGTTTGTGTTTTTTGTGCTTGCCCAGGTTCCGATAATTTGCATTATTCCGCGTGGTCGTTTTTCTGTAAAATATATGCGTTTTTTTATGTGGACATTGTGTGTGGCCACGGGCGTGCGCGTTGTAAAGCATGGAAATTTGACCAAAAAACGTCCATTGGTATGTGTGTGTAATCATATTTCCGTGTTTGAATTAATGACGATGTCTGTTGGATATGGCTGTTCGTTTGTTGGAAAAATAGATATTGCATCGTATCCTTTGGTTGGTTGGATTTCAAAAAAGTTTGGCGTTGTGTTTGTTGATCGTCGCCCGTCTCACGCACGTGATGCATTGGCTGCGGTTAGTGAACAAATGCATACCGCATCTTATCCAGTGGTAATTTTCCCCGAAGGGACTACAACAAACGGTGCATATGTCAAAGAATTCAAGTCTTCTTTGTTTAATATTGCCGAAGAAATTCCAGATTTGACAATTCAACCAATGGTGATAACATATCGTACGCGTCGCAATAAATGCGTAAATGATCGTGTTTTGGCTAATGATTATGCATATTTTGCTAATGCAAAACAAGACACTGGTCCAAAATGTGAAATAGAACGCAGTGCATTTGGCCAGGTGTTTCATATTGCTCAACTGGGCGGAATGACTGTTCATATTATGGCTTTGGAACCTGTGTCTGTTGCCGGTATGGACAGAAAAGATATTGCAAAAAAATTGCATAAAATCGTATCGAACAAATATATGGAAATAAAAGATAAAGAGATAATAAAATGAAAACTGCAATAACACCGACACGTGCGGAAAATTTTAGTGAATGGTATCAAAATTTAATTGTGGCGGCCGATTTGGCTGAAAATGCACCTGTGCGTGGTTGTATGACTATAAAACCGTATGGTTGGGCTATATGGGAATTGATGCGCGACCAGATGGATAAACGCATTAAATCCGTGGGTGTTCAAAACGCGAACTTTCCATTATTGATACCAATTGATTATTTTAATCGCGAGGCGGAACATGTCGCTGGTTTTGCCAAAGAATGTGCGGTTGTGACGCATCACAGATTGAAAATGATTGACGGCACATTACAACCCGATCCAGATGCAAAATTGACAGACGCATATATTATTCGACCAACATCAGAAACCATTATTGGCGAGGCTATGTCCCGTTGGGTGCAATCTTGGCGTGATTTGCCGATGAAGTTGAATCAATGGGTAAATGTTATGCGCTGGGAAATGCGTCCACGTATGTTTTTACGTACATCTGAATTTAACTGGCAAGAAGGTCATAACGTTTTTGCCACACACGAGGAAGCAAATGCCGACGCACGTAAAATGCATAAAATGTATGGCGACTATATGCGTGATATTTTGGCTATTCCATCAATTATGGGTGAAAAAACACCCGAAGAACGGTTTGCTGGCGCTGATCATACATATACATTGGAACATATTATGCAAGATGGCAAGGCATTACAGGCTGGAACGGCACACGATTTGGGTCAGCATTTTGCAAAATCATTTAATATTCAATACCTGGGAACAGATGGTAAATTGAAGTATGCGTGGACAACATCTTGGGGAACAACAACCCGTATGATGGGCAGTATGTTTATGGTGCATTCTGACGATGATGGATTAATATTACCACCGGCGGTGGCCCCGTATCAAATTGTAATTATTCCGATCGTTCGCGAAGAAAGCGCGGAAACATTAAACGCATATGCCGAAAAATTGGGCGAAAAATTGCGTGAATCTGGATTACGTGTATTGGTTGATACATCAGACATGCGTGCACCTGATAAAATGTGGAAATGGATTAAACGCGGTGTGCCACTGCGTGTTGAAATAGGTAGCCGCGAAATGGATGAGGGTACCGTAACGATTACACGTCGTGATATTGGTAAAGAATCAAAACGCACGATTACAGTTGATGAATTGATTGCATCTGCGGGTGATATTATGACAACAATGCAACATGAAATCTATGAACGTGCGTTAAAACGCCGTGATGAACAAATACACGTTGTTGCGACATTGACTGATTTGGAAAGTGAATTAGCGGCAGGTACGACCGGATTTTTCAAAATAAAATATGATTTAACATTGAATGATGAATTTGAAGGTTTAATGGAGAAATATAAAATTTCACGTCGCTGTTTGGATCCAGATGATGATACATATGTCTATGTTGCGAAATCCTATTAAAAAAACAGGGACGAAAATCCCTGTTTTATTTTTTTTTGCAAATATACAGCAAGTGCGCACTTAATCCTTGTTGGTCTGGTCTTTCACATGTCATAAAATGCCAATCTAAAAAAGCCTGATATGATTTTTTGGACAAATGTTCCACCCACTCTTGCATTGCGTATGCAATACCGTCCGTGGCCACATTTGTAATGTATTTTGTGTTTGTTTTGTTGAACAATTTTTTAAAATCTTCAATATAAAAACTCATAAAAACTTCTTTTGGAACATCTTTGATTCTGCCTGTGTTATCCATTTCGGAATATACATCAAAAACCTTGTTATACCGTAAACCATATCCTGTTATCAAAGAACCATGTGGTAAATATGCGAACATACAAACAGCACCACGTTTTGCAACCCGTATTGTTTCTTTGATTGCGTTTTCTTTGTCTTTTTTGCAGAACAAGTGATACATTGGTCCAAGATTTAATACCATATCGAAAGATTTATCATTGAACACACTTAAATCTAAAGCATCTGCAACCATACATTGAAAGTTTTTCAATCGTTTGGATTTGCGTTTCATTATCTCAACATGTTTCGGGGTTAAATCAACAGCGGTCACATTATAACCCATTTTTGCAAGTGCAATAGAATAACGTCCAGTTGCAGCACCAATTTCTAAGATTTTCATACCAGGTTTTAGAAATTTTTGAATATAACGCATAGTGGTTAAAAATTCTATATTATGTGCACGATCACGTACCAATCTGCCATCTTCATCGTATTCGTTATATTTATCTATGATTATATCTTTGTGTTTATTTACAACCATACTTTTTCTCCTATATGCGTAATTATATCACAAATCTGTGCAAAATATGATATAATAAAACCAACAGAGGAGATAAAAATGAAAGTTGCGATTATTGGAATTGGTTCTGTGGGGGCCGCAGTTGCGACCGCAATAAAAAATACAGGATTGGTGCACGAAATGGTTTTGTTTGACCGTGACGCTGTGCGCAGTCAGGCTGCGGCGGCAGATTTGGGCCATGCCGCGGCATTTTCTTTTGATGTAAAAATTTCAGCGGCCAGCAATTATCGTGAAATCCGTGGTTCTGATATTGTTGTGATTGCAGCTGGTGCTAATCAAAAGCCTGGACAATCTAGAACAGATTTGTTGTCGGCGAACGCAAATGTTATTCGTGATATTGTTCCGCGTGTTATGGCGAATACCGACCCAAAACACGTGAAAATAATTATCGTGACGAATCCACTGGATGTCATGGTAATGTTGGCGCAAGATTTATCAGGTTTGCCAGAAACACGTGTTATTGGAACCGGAACAATGCTAGATTCTGCACGTTTACGAACAATTCTGGCACGACAATTGGGCGTATCACAAATGTCAATCAATGCGTATGTGTTGGGCGAACATGGTGATTCTTCTGTTGTGAATTGGGAATCTGTTTCTATTGGTGCAATCCCATTAAATGATTTTTGTCGAGAATCTAAATTGCCATTGACTCAAAATGCACGCAAAACAATAGAACATCGTGTACATAATGCGGCATATGAAATAATAAACGGTCGTGGTGCAACATGGGATGGAATTGCTGCGGCTGTAAATGATTTATTGCGTTGCATAATCAACGATGAAAAAAGAATTTTGACTGTCAGTACATGTAATCCAAAAACGCATTTGGCTATGTCGCGTCCGTCTATTGTTGGATACGATGGTGTTGTTCGTGTTTTGACACCGCGTTTATCCACATCAGAAAATCATGCCTTACAGTCCAGTGGTCGGATTATCAAAAAGAACTATAACAATATTTAATGGATTTTAATCGTATTTGTTTGTGCGACTTTTGGGTGTATAATTATCAGTAAAGATAACCCAAAACAGAGGCACGAACGACTATGGACGATATCGAATACGAACTTTTACCAGACGGCTGTGGTTTTTGCGCCAAGATGAACGGCGAAAATGTTGGTGAAATAACATTTATCAAAATCGGCATGGACAGATTGATGATAAACCACACATTTGTAGAGGTTGAATATCAAAAATTGCCGGTGACATTAAACCTGGTGAACAGGGTTGTAGATTTGGCACGTGTCCAACATAGAAAAGTTCTAAACCATTGTCCATTTGCGCGAAATGTATTCATTGGACATCCAGAATTTGACGATGTGTTATTGGTAAATTCGCATTAAACAGAAATAAAAATTTTTTCATAAAAATATCTTGCACGATTCTGTTTGGTTTTTCTATAATCAAACAAAAGAAAGGAGATTTTTATGAAAACACGTATTTTATTTGGTTTGTTTGGTTTGTCGTTTATTGGTGCGGCGACGGCTGCTGATATGACTATTTACTATTCGCCGACATGTCCGCATTGTCATCATATGCGTGATTATGCATCAAATAATTTTATTTACGAATATCCATCAATGAAAATTACAATGGTTGACGTGACCGTGCCAGAAAATCGTTCTTTGTTTATAGATGTGATAAAAACTTGCGAATATGAATCTGGTGGTGTTCCAGTGATAAAAATTGGAGACAAATGTTTCCAGGGCTTTGCAGAATCTATGGCGGACGATATGCGCGCTGCAATAGAATCAGATATGGATGCGGCTGCGAAACAAAGTGCGGCGGATGTAAAACGTGCTATTTCTGAAAATGGTGATACATATCGCCAAGAACACCCAACGCCAGTTGCAACAATTTCAGAATATACCGCACAACACGACGAAACTGCGGAAAAAAAAACGACCGCATCTGATAACAAATGGGCTTCGTGGGTATTGATAGTATTGGCATTGGTCGTACTGGGATTCAGTGTTTCTGTGGCCAAAGGAAAATCACAAAAATAAAACAGTTGTCAAAGGCTTAGATTATGTTTGATTTAACAAGTTTAGATTATATATATATCATTGTTTTACTGGCTTCGACGGTTTGGGCGACAATCCGTGGTGGTGTGTATGAAACAATTGCGACATTGTCGTGGGTTGTTGCGGCTGTGGCGGCGCGTTTTATATCTCCATGGCTGGATACGGTATTTCAATCATGGTTTAAATTACCTGATTCTACGGTTGTAACATTGGTTGCATCGTATTTTGTTGTGTTTTTTGTGATATTGCTGTTGGTTGGTTTTGTGAATCAAAAATTGCGCGACAAAATCCAAGAATCTATGATGAATGTGACAGACCACACATTGGGCGTTATATTTGGAATTATTCGTGGAATTGTTGTTATGGGCATAGTTTATTGGATTTCATTGTGGTATTTTTCTGATATGCCACATATGCCACGTTGGATGGCGGATGCGCGCACGCGTCCTGTTATGCAATTGACTGCGGTAAAATTAGACGATTGGTTTGTCCCGGGTTCTGAAAATAAATTATTGGCACGCGATGTCGCTGGGACAAAACAAGCAGACGAGATTTATAAAAATCTAATCAATCCTGCGGTGGCCACTGTAAACAATATAAAACAAAGTGAACCAAAAAATACAGAAAAATCCGATACACCCAAAACAGAAACGAAAACAAAAACAACGGTGAAATCTGATTCGGATACTGGATATAAATCATCAGAACGCACGGCATTAGAAAAGCAGTTGTTGCAAATAGAAACATCTGCACGTGCGGCAGAATCACAAGAAAAACAATAATTATACCATCCGGTGCATTTGCACCGGGAAAAACACATCTGCGTTTTTGTGTCATCCTAAGCGGAGTGAGATTGCTTTGGGGCGACGCCCCATAAGTAATCGAACGCAGTCGCAAGGATCCAGTACTATCAAAGTACCAGCAGTATGCTGGACTTTTTTATTAACTGGATTGCCACGTCTCACTCGTTCGGCCTTGCGCCACACCGCGCAAGTTGAACCCCGTTCGCTCGCAATGACAAAAAAACGCATTGCGTTTTTGCACTGTCCCCTTCTTTCATAAAGAAGGGGACAGTGTGATAAAATCACACTGGAATATAAAGAAGGAAGATAGGAATTTATGGTTCGATGATGGGGTACCAATGTGGGGTGCCGTCTTCGTCTTGGACTAGCAAACATTTCATGTTTGCGGGGCATGATTCATCAGGACGCGTTTGTTTGTTGTCTTGTAATATCTGAATTTGTCCGGTCTGGGCAATCGTGCGACTGACAACACTTTCAATTGTTTGAACCGTTGTTGCTAATTTTGCCTCCGCCGCCTTAAATTCTTCATCCACAAATTTAGTCGTTGCGATTTGAATGTCCGTTATTGATTTTTCTGGTCCTGCAATAAATGTACCTGTACCAGCATTAGTGTAAAAAGGATATGGTTCATAGGAAGTTACAGTTGAGCCTTTTTCCATCTGTACCCAAGTAATTACATCGTGAGGAAGTGGTGAACCCGAATATACGAAAAACCTAATGAATTTTGTATTGGCTGATGATGTATAACCACCAACTCTACCACCTTCTCTAATAAAATCGTTATATGGAGTTCTTGAAATAAAGTTTTTATCTTTATCATAATCAATTATATAAAATTGCCCATTTACTATGCTTGTATTAAAAGAAAACTGATAAGTTGTACTAGGTTTTATTTCAGTGTAGTTTTTACTTCTATAATACGTACTTGCTGTGCCTGTGTCTTGACCGTCGTTGCCAATATTTCCATCTTCCATTATACCATCAAACAGATTCTTCCCACTGTTTGCAATATCATACATACCTACAACGTTGTCTGAGATGCGTTTAGCAGGAATACCCTTGAATGATAAATCTGTACCGTTTTGATATATTTCTACCACTCCAAATGTAGTAGTTCCAATATTACCTTTTGTGCCTGCCGTATTTACTGCGTTGATCATAAGAGGATAATCACAAGTAAAAGTAATTTCAGGATTTGAATTTAACTTTGTTTCATTTAGGTAGTTATCTTTATTTTCTTTTACAACATAATTCCAGTCAGTAGTAGATATATCGCCTTGATTAATCTGACCTGAAGCACCATAATCAAATCTCATTTTACCTGAAACATTTTCCCATACAGTGAATGATCTTCTATCGTCTCCCGAACTAGTATTTCTTGCACCAATTAGTGCTTGAGTCACAGAAGTATTAGTAGACTTGAAATATGCTGTAATCTTTGTGTTGTTATTCGGCTTTAGTCCTGTATCAATATACTGTGTGCCGGTGGATTCGATGTATTCTAACTCTGTATAACCGGCGGGCAAAGTTGCAAATACGGGCGAGATGAAAAATGCACAAAAAACACATACAAAAATGGTGATTTTTGAAAAAATGCTCAAAAAAATGTGTTTTTTAGACAATTTTTTACTCTCTCGATATTTT
>JAGHVJ010000008.1 GCA_018064365.1 Candidatus Enterousia onthequi
GCGTTTTTGTCATCCTAAGCGGAGCAAAATTGCGATGTCGCGCATTCGCGGTTTTGCGCAGTCGAAAGGATCCAGTTTTATTAAAGTGTCGGCATAGCCGACAACCTTATTATTGACTGGATTGCCACGTCTCACTTGTTCGGCCTTGCGCCACCGCGCAAGTTGAACTTCGTTCGCTCGCAATGACAAAAAATGTGTTGCGCCGGGGAATTTATGGTTCGATGATGGGGTACCAATGCGGGGTGCCGTCTTCATCTTGAACCAGCAAGCATTTCATATTTGCAGGGCAAGTTTCATCGGGACGGGTTTGTTTTTCCGCTTGCAAAGTTGCAATCTGTCCGGTCTGTGCAATCGTGCGTGATACAACACTTTCAATCGTTTGAACCGTTGCAGCCAAATTCGCCTCTGCCTGTGCAAATTCTTCGTCAACCATTTTGGTTGTTGCGATTTGAATGTCCGTTATTGGCGGGGTGCATGACCAGTTTTCTATCTGTTCCACTACTGGTGTCGCCAACGGGTAGTAAACAGTCACAGGTGTTCCTGCTGCATATTGTGCTGCTAACCAATCCTTGAATTGTTCCACCATACCAATTTCTGGGAAAAGAGTTTCGTCACGAATAAGGATTCTTTTTGTTGGCGGACTACTTCTTCCCATCGAAAACCAAGTCCCAGGTCCCGAATGCGATGTCTCAAATGGAAAATGCGAGCAATATGAAGTTGATGGAATTGTTGCTATTATGTTTGTTGACGAGAGCGAAAGACTAAACCAACCAGCAAGTGTGACGTGTCCTACCCAATTCTCAGTTCCATCCAACACCTTGACTCCAACATTACGGGTGATTGTTCCGTTTTTGTAATCCAAGACATCAGCATAATCACCAACTTTGCGCAATGGTTCGCCCAAATAAACCGACGTAGTAGTTTGTGAACCATTTGCACCTGTTCCTACTACTGGTATTTGATAACCGTATGGGACATAGGGGGTTGCTGTAGAGCCTTGCTCAACTTGAACTTCTAAAGTTTCTAAATCAACTATCTCAGGTGTAACAAGTTGGTCGTTCCAACATTCAAGACGGATATATTTGGCACCAGATGGAATAACTAATGGTGAGTATGTAATAGCTCTACTTCCTGCTACAAATGTTTTATTTTCGTCATAAAATGCTTTTATCCAACCACAATTATATCTTGTTGCTGAATCTATCGCATTAAATGTACCTGAAAAGGATATAGTATCTCCTTCATTTATTCTGATGAAATCAGATACAAACCTATATTTAACAGTACTTGTAATTTGTCCTGTTGAGGATAAAATGTCACCATAAACTGCTGTACTCTTATCAAACAAATTTATCGTCTTATTTCCAACACTAATCACTTCAACTGGATTCTTTGGTGTTGGGGTGCCGTTTTGAATACTATTTCCGGTAACTGGGGTATAGTTTATATCGCATGCCGTTGTTTCTGACCATGCCGGAAATGCGCAAAAAACACATGCAAAAATGGTGATTTTTGAAAAAATGCTCAAAAATATGTGTTTTTTAGACATGTTTTTACTCTCTCGTGCTTTTGATTTTTCCTTAGATTTCCTTAGTTTTTTCCCTTTGAACATAGTATACCAAAAACCTAGGTTTTTTTGCGACACCACACCGCGCAAAACCCGAAATTTATAACCCTTTGTTTTTGCGAAAAAACCGAAAATTAAAAAAATTGAAAAAAAACAAAAAAAACACTTGTCAAAAAACCTAGGTTTTTTGCGACACTTTTTTACACTTATCACACAAAAAAACACCGGCATTTGCCGGCGCTTTTTGTTTGATACGGATTATTATTGTTGTTTTGCAAATGAATAATCCATTTTCAAATGGTCTGGGTTATATGTTCCGTTCATAATTGCAATTGTGTCTTCAACGATAACCAATTCTTCGTTGGTTGCAACCATGATGATTTTTATCGGACTGTCATCTGTGCTGATGATTGCGCTTTCAACACCTTTGCGTGCCAAAGCAGCCGCGTTTTTTTCTGCATCCAATTTTATTCCCAAAGATTCCAAACCGCGGCAGAATTCAGAACGCAAGTAATCATCGTTTTCACCAACGCCAGCCGTGAATACAATCGCATCAACGCGTCCCAATTCAGCCAAAAATGCACCGATGTATTTGCGGACGGTATGAGCCTCCATTTCAATGGCCAATTGGCATTCTGGTTTTGTTTCGCGATTCGCCTCGACATCGCGTCTGTCCGCGAAACATTCTGTGATTCCCTTTAAACCAGAATCTTTGTTCAAATGTTTCTGCATTTGTTCTGGGGTCAATCCCAAACGTTGCATTACATATAAAACCACGCCAGCATCCAAATCGCCAGGGCGTGTTCCCATAACCAAACCGGCAACCGGTGTCATACCCAAAGATGTGTCAACCGCAACACCATTTCTGATTGCAGCCGCAGATGCCCCAGAACCAATGTGCAATGTGATTAAATTACATTCTGACGCAGGTTTACCCAAAACAGCCGCAGCCCTTTTAGAAACATATAAATGTGATGTTCCATGAAATCCGTAACGACGCACGCCCAATTCACGATACCACGCAGTTGGGACGGCATAACGATATGCATACTCTGGCAATGTGTTATAAAATGCAGTGTCGAAAACCGCAACCTGGGTCGCGTTCGGTAACAGTTGTTTCGCCGCCATAATACCAACCAAAGCCGCAGGGTTGTGCAATGGCGCAATCATTGACAATTCATCGATTTTTTTAATTACTTCATCTGTGATTTCAACAGAATTTGCAAACTTTTCACCACCCAAAACAACACGATGTCCAACACCCGAGATTTTACTGATGTCTATTGAAGCCTCGCGCAATAGGCCGATAACAACATTCAAAGCCTGGTTATGATCATTCATAGAAACATCGCGGCGGACTTTTTCACCGTCTGGATATTTTTGTGTGACGAAAGAATCAGCCAGACCGATTTTTTCAACATTACCACTGACCACTGGTTGTTTTGTGTCAGCGTCAAAAACCTGGTATTTTAATGAAGAAGAACCGCAGTTCAATGCAAGTATGTACATGTGTTATCCTTTTTGTCTTTTTTATACGGGGGAAAGTCTAGCACTTGGAATTTAAAAAATCAATGTCGTTGTGAATCGAATTTTTATAGACAGACAAATAAAATTTGCTATTGTTTATATATGCTGGACGGTATCAGGATTTTTTCATCAGACAAAGTATGGCGTCATATTCTGGGCGATTTGGGTGCTGTGGTTTTGGACGTGATGGATAATAACGCGATAAATTTTGACGATATCGCACCGAATGAACCAGTGTCGATTGATGATTTAAAGACTTTGATTTTAAATAATCTAAACAACAATACGAAAATTTTACAATCTGTGTTTGGAAAAAATGTTCCTGGGTTATCTGATGTCCAAGAACGTGTTATTGTTGCGTTGGTCCAAAGTGGCGGTATGACGGGTGCTGAATTAAAACGCACCTTGGATTATATGCCAATCGCAACACATACTATTGATACAGCAATTTATAATTTGCGTAAATTGTACGGACGCAATTTCATTATTCTGGACAAAGGGGTGTATAAAATTGGGACTGTATAAGGTTGTTTCTTTTGACAAGATACCCAGTACTCAATCTATGGCGCAAGATATGATTGCAACACACAAAGCCGGCGACCACACTGTTATTGTTGCGGCTGCGCAAAGTGACGGACGTGGACGATTTCGCAGAAAATGGGTGTCGCATCACGGAAATTTATATGCCAGTTTTATTTATGCTTGCCCAGAACGCGATGCGCGGTTGTCTTATGCGGTGGCGGTGGCAGTGGCAGATGCTTTATATTCTTTTGGAATTACGCCAACGATAAAGTGGCCAAACGATATATTGGTGGATGGTAAAAAGATTTCTGGAATACTAATCGAATACTGTGGGCGATTCGTAATTGTTGGAATTGGTATCAATATTACAACCTGTCCAACTGTTGCAGAATATAAAACGACCAAGACTGATAATTATGTAAAAATAAATCCTAATGATTTGTTGGGCAAACTGATGAAGTTCTTGGACAAATGGATTGTTGCTGATTTTTCTCAGGTTCGCGCGCGTTGGATGTCAATGGCAACCGGATTAAATATGCCCGTGAAATATCGGGGCGCAACCGCACAATTGATTGGTATAAATGAAAACGGTGCGTTGGTTTTACGGTGTGGGTCGCGCTATGTTTTGGCATACGGTGACGAGATTGTAATATAAACATCTTGACTTTGACTGCGATTTGTGATATAATGGTTTCATCAAGAGCAGAAATTATACACACCACATGGGTGTGATTTTTTTTGCTTTTTTCGGCGTACATTTTTGTGCGCCGTTTTTTTATTCCCTTTGCATAGGGGCAGTAAATAAAAAAGGTGAGAGCAATGCATTTGAATTCAAAAACACATCAAAAAGATGTTTATGAAATTGCACGCGTCGTTTATGCAGAAACTTGTGCGCAATCTTTGCGTGTGGTCGAAGCGTTAACATCAATGATTGCAAATGGCGCATGGCACAGCAATCAATCGGAATTAGATTTTGTGATGAAGTCTGGATTGTTTGAATGTTTAGATAAAAAATCACAACATCATGATTTGCTGAAAGTAAATTCAAATGCTAAAACTTTTCAAATGTGCCTGCGTGTCGTTGATAAAATGTTAAAACATAATTTGGATGATTGCTGTTTTGGCGCAACAAAATTTCACAGAGCAGAATTTAATCCAGATTGGTCTTTGGCACGCGGATACATTTTAGAAGTGGATGGTTTGTTATTTTATTTATGACAAGGATTTATAAAAACATGAAGATACACAAAATTATTCACGGCGGATGTTTGTCCGGGCACAGAACTTATATTTTGTCTGGGATGGGGATTTTGTCTGCGGTGGCATCTTATTTGGTTGGTGATACAGATTTGTTTATAACTATGCAATCTGTATTCACATTGGGCGGAATTTATTTCTTGAGAAAATCTGGCGAAACAAAAAGGAAAAGTTATGCAAAAAATACCGGAAAAATTTCAAAACCAAGACGGTAGTGTCAATGTAGAAGCATTGATAAAATCTTATTCTGAATTAGAAAAGAAAATTGGTGGTATGGTGTCTGTGCCAAACGATACGTCTGATAAAACTGTTCGTGAAAAATTTTATCGTGCGATTGGTGTGCCGGATAACGCAAATGATTATCCATCAAATAATTTGTTCGATGACGAATCGGTTAAACAAAAATTTCATGATATTGGTTTAACAAAACATCAAGTTGAACAAATTTATTCTGTGGCAGAAGAATTTTTATCGCCAGTGTTATCAGAATTATTTTCTGCAAAAAATGAAAGTACAGAAATATCAAAGTTAGAAAAATTTTTTGGTTCACGTGAAAAAATGAACGATGCTTTAAACGCAATAAATACATTTGGTGAAAAATTTTTGCCCGCTGATGCATTTGAATCATTGTGTTCTAGCGCCCAGGGAATTCAAGGCGTGTATCAGATGATGCAATCTCTGGAACCACGCATAAACACCAATGGTGATGCACAAGAAAATTTAACAGATGCAGATTTACGACGTATGATGCGTGATCCAAAATATTGGCGTGATGCTGATCCAGAATATGTTCACAAAATTGAAAATGGTTTTAAAAAATTGTATTCTGAATAAAAAAAATTAAACAAAAATTCAATTTCTACTTTACTATTTTTTTCTTTTCGTATAAAATGTAAGCAAGAACAAAAAAATTTGTTCTATCCAAAACATTTATAATCAAGGAGAGAAGAATGTTCTGTTTGAAAAGAGCAGCCGCAACAAAAACAGTGGCAAAACCTGCTGCTAAACCAGCTGCAAAAAAAGTTGCAGTGAAGAAAGTTGCTGCTAAACCAGCCGCAAAAAAAGTTGCTGCTAAACCAGCTGCGAAAAAAGTTGCAGTGAAAAAACCAGTCGCTAAAAAAGCGCCTGCGAAAAAAGTTGCAGTGAAAAAACCAGTTGCTAAAAAAGCACCTGCGAAAAAAGTTGCTGTTAAAAAACCAGCTGCAAAAAGAAAATAATATTTTCTTTTGAATATATTCAAACCCGCAAGAAATTGCGGGTTTTTTAATAATAATTTTAGTCAGATGAATTTAATAGTCTGACTAAAACTGTTGCAGGAAAATCTTTTTCAAGGTTCTGCATTTTGTAATATGACGCAATTTTTTGCATAATCAAAAAAACAAAATCATTTTATGGTCGGTGCAATTTTTGCACCTGTTTTTTTAATTTTAACAAAAAAGGAAAAAATATGTCTGTTTCCATAGATCAAGTTTTTGTAAAACAATTTGAAGCAGATGTTCATTTGGCTTACCAGCAAATGGGCACAAAATTACGTTCTACGGTACGTAGTAAATCAGGTGTTGTTGGTCAATCTACAACATTTCAAACAATCGGTCGCGGAACTGCCAGCACAAAATCCAGACATGGTATTGTGCCGGTTATGAATTTAAATCATCAACCTGTTGAATGTGCATTACAAGATTATTATGCAGGTGATTGGGTTGACAGTTTGGATGAATTAAAAACAAATATTGACGAACGTCGTGTCGTCGCATCTGCCGGAGCGTATGCTTTGGGACGCAAAACAGATGAACTGATTATATCTGCAATGAATGGCGCAACAGCGTATGTAGGCGATTTTTCCACAGGTTTAACCAAAACATTGATACTGAGTGCTGTGGAAAAATTAAATGAAAAAGATGTGCCGGATGACGGGCGTAGATTTGCCGTTGTTGGTGTTCACCAATGGAACGAATTGTTGGGAATTTCTGAATTCGTATCTTCTGAATACGTTGGCGACACACCAATTGTTAATGGATACGAAGCCCGCAAATGGTTGGGAATCACATGGGTGTTGCATAACGATTTACCTTTGACTAATACAACAGAACGTAGTTGCTTTATATACCATGCATCTGCTGTGGGTCATGCATGCGGTCAAGAAGTCAAGACAGATATTACATGGCATGGCGAACGTGCAGCACACTTTATCAGCAACAGTATGTCCCAAGGTGCTGTGTTGATTGACCAAGACGGTATTGTGCGCGTCAAATGTAAAGATAATGCTTAAAACAAAAAATCATAACAACTAAAAGGACAACAGATGGCGTTTCAAAATAAAAAATTATCTGTAATTGCGTATGCAAACGGTTTTACATTGTGGCACTATGCAGCAAACGAAACTTTGGCAACAATTTCCGCCAGTGGTTATTTTAATAATGTTATCACATTGATGAATACTGGCGACATTATTCTTATTAATGCTTCGGATAAAACAACCATTATGGCAATTACTGTTGCAGAAAATGCTGTGTCGGTTGCGGCATTGGACTAAATACATTATTTATAAGTTTATAAAGAAACAATACGTGGGGCCAAATCGCCCCACTATTTTTTCAAAAAACACAAAGGAGGCATTATGCTTACAAAACAAGATTTATGTTCTATGGCGTTATTAAAATTGGGGGAACAACCGTTATCATCGTTGACAGATGATTCTGCATCTGCGCAACTTGCACGAACTTTATGCGATATTACATTGGATTCGTTACAATCTTTACATCCGTGGAATTTTGCGCAAGATGTGACATTGGTTGAACGCAATTCAGACGGAGATTTAATTGTTCCTGAAAATGTTTTAAGAATTTTGAAATGCGACGGACATATTTGCGGTAAAAAAATATTGTCTGATTCAGATAGTGTTAAATTATTGGCTATTACCCGTGTTGAGCCAGAAAATTTTCCAAGTTATTTTATATCTGTGGCAGCAACAAGATTGGCAATGGAATTTTGTATTCCTCTAACAGGAAATCAACAAGTGTTTAGAACTTTGGTCAGTTTGTATGAATCAGAATTACAAACAGCAAAATTCATAGATTCTACAACAGATTCTAATACAGGTGTGCATGATTTTTCTTTGATAAACGTCAGATTCTAAACAAATAGGAGATTCGTGTTATGACAGAATTTATACATTCACAAAATTCGTTTGCAAATGGGGAAATTGCACCAGAATTTTATTTAACAAAAAATATTTCTGGTCTGTCACGGTTAGAAAATATGGATGTTTTGTCTGGTGGTGGTTTAACACGCAGATTTGGATTGGCAGATATTGCAACTCTGGACGGCACTGCACGCGTATTTTCTTTTGATATGTCTGAACAAGAAAATTATGTTTTAGTTTTTACAAATCGTAAAATTACAATTTTCTTGGAATCCACACAAATTGATACAATCGTATCGCCATGGACAGATACAGAATTGCCAAACATACAATTTGCAGGTCGTGGAAACTCTGTGATATTTACACACCCAGATGTGCCACCGTATGTTTTAACAAAAGATAGTTCTGGATTTTCTTTACATAAATTTAGTTTTTATGATTCCGCAGGTTTGTATTCCAAAGTGCCTTTGATAAAATATGACGATATGCGGGGCGTTTCTATCAATGTGTCTGCGGGGCCGTATGGGGTAAAATCTGCAACACTTACCGCATCAGAGGATTATTGGACATCAACGAACATAGAAACATTTTTATATTTCAATAATCAATTATGGCAAATTATAGAATACGTCAGTCCGACCGTAGTATATGCGTCCAGTCCAGTAGAATACACTTTGCCTGTGATTACAATTACGGATTGGTTAGAAAGTGCATTTGATTACAGACATGGTTGGCCGTGCGCAATTACATTTCATCAAGATAGATTAGTATTTGGTGGGACACATTCTGTTCCTGGTGGAATATGGATGTCTCGTGTTGGACAACATCATAATTTTGATACAGGAACAGGTTTAGATGACGAAGCGATTATCACAACTTTATTATCCAAAGAACGCCAACAAATTTGTTATTTAATCAGCAGTGATAAATTACAAATATTGACATCAACTGGCGAATGGGCGATATCAAATCAACCATTGACTCCGTCAGACATAGACATCAAACAACATACTTCTGTGGGCAGTGTGTCATCGCATTGTTTAATCCCGCAAAAAATAGAAAGCGAAACCGTGTTTATTTCTGGAAATTCAAAAGACATCAGAAAATTGTCTTTGGATACATTGGGTGAAAAATATAATGCGGATGATTTATGTGCGTTTGCAAAACATTTAATCAATAATCCAATAGATATATCTTATAACCCATCATCAAAACATTTGTTTGTTGTAAATTCTGATGGAACAATGGCGGTTTTGACATATGATATTGGTTTGGGAATTTCTGCATGGGCCAGATACACGACGTACGGAAATTTTGTTTCTGTGACAGAAAGTGGCGGTGATACTTTTGTGGTAATAGAATATATGAATACATATAAATTAGCAAAGTTTTCTGACACCACAAATTATGATTCTGGAATACACGAATTTCAATGCGTGGTTGCGGGCGTTCCAATGAATTTTTCTGGACACAGACCTAATCATTTACGATTACGTAAAATAAATTTACGATTATGGCAAACCAAGTGTGCGTATATAAACAATATGCGTGTTGAATTACCAAATGAAGTTTATTCTGTGGGAAGTCTCGGATTTTCAGGCGATATATCCATGAATTTTTTGGGCTCGCAAGTTGACCCGTCTGTTGCGCCATGGGTTATACGCAGCACACAACCTATGCCGATTACAGTATTATCTGTCACGGTATACGGACAATATGAAATTTAATACCAAGGAGGATAAAATGGGACAATTAGTATCTGATGTAACACAAATTTTAGATGCAAAAAAATCAAACAAACAGGCAAATAATTCTCGATTAGAAATTTTAGAACAAATAGCCAAAGACGAACAAGCCAAAACAAATTTAGTCAAAAAAGCATTGGCATCACAACGTGCAAAATATGGTGCGGCTGGAATCAACGCATCCAGTACCAGTGCGGGCAGTGTATTAAAACGTTTACGCGATGAAACAGAACAACCGTATAAAGACAAAAAACAAGCAAACTTGCAAAAGTTAAAAAATATAAAAACAAATAAAAAAACTAATTTGTTAAAAACACTGTTATCGCGATTTGACGATATTGTTGGATAAAAAAATGATTACCCAAGTATATCAATTCGCTGATGCGTGGAATAAAGTCTTGGGCTATACAACACCATCACATCATAAAGATATGCTGAAATTTTTATACGATGTATGGCAAAATCCAGACCACAAAGGTTTGCTGATGGCATTTCGTCATTCTGGAAAATCAACTGTGGTTGGGATTTTTGCGGCGTGTGTTTTATATATGCAACCGCAAACGCGGATATTGGTTTTATCTGCGCATACTGTTTTGGCTGCGCGTATGGTCGCACATATCAAAAACATACTGGAAAATCACCCATGGTGCGAAGGGTTGATTCCGAAAACAAAAAAGGAGTGGTCAACAGATAAGATAACTATAAACCGCCCAATCGGGATTCGCGAACCGTCGGTTGTGTGTCAAGGCATTCATGGAAATATTACAGGTATGCGTGCTGATTTAATCATTTGTGATGATATTGAAGTACCAAATACCGCAAACACAGCACAGAAACGCGCTACATTGCGAGAAAGATTGCGCGAATTAGATTTTATTTTATCGCCAAACGGCACAATGATTTATATCGGAACGCCACACACAATGGATACAATATACAGAACGAATGACGATGATTAGTTTTCGGGGTTTGTATTTTGTTTGGAATCCTTCATAAATGCGCGTAATTTATCCAGCAATTTATTGCCTGCATCTGCGAACATTGGTAAAAAAGTTTCATATTCGGGCATGTCTGCCTGAATTTGTGCACGAGTGCGTTCCGTCAATGGTTGTGATATAATTTGTGTTGCCATATCCCACAAATGATATGCGCGCCAAGTCTGATTTACAATGCGCCATTTTTCTGCATAATCTGGATAATCTGATAAAATTGTTTTTATACCAACCAACCATTGGTCGCCAAATTTTTTTACGACATCAATGTTTTGTAAATCAATTAAACCTTGTTGTGTTGGTGTAAATTTATCCAATGCATTACGCAGTTGATTCAATTCTTCATCTGTCAAAGGTTTTGTAATTGCGGATTCTGCCATTAAACCACCATATGGCAACAAATTTCTGTCGATTGAATTCATCGGGGTTTTTCCACTACGCAAATTCATAATATGCGTTGCCAACATTTTACCAGTTGGTAAATCCGCCATTGCATTTAACACTTCGTCAGTGCCTTGTTCCAAAAACATTGGATTTAATACAGCCCAACCGCCCAGAATTACATGTTCTTGACGATACAGGTTTACCAATTTTTGTGCAATAATATTTGCTTTTGGTTTCATTATGCCCCCTCCCGTTAAAATTTATTATTCGGTTAGAATCAAGACAACCTTGTGCATGGTTTGTGCATAAAACTTTTCCTGGGGGTCAACCAAAGTGCCGTATTTGTTCCCCTTGGAATCATTATGAACAACCGCGACATTGGCGTTTACAACATCGTCTGGTGCAAGAGTGCCAAAATCCGCATCCATACACAACGCCAAATCACCGACTTTCGCAGATTGGCTGGCATCAACAAATACATATGACTTTTCAGGAATAAATCCGCCACTGCGTTTTGAATTTGGTATAACCGCATAAATTGATTTGCGTCCTTCGAGTGATGCAGGTGCAACAATCATTATTTTATCATTTTTCTTGAAGGAAATAGTCTTGCCATTTGGCGACCCAAACACAGGGACCAATTTTCTGCGCGCACTGTCATACAATTTTGCACCGTATAAACCGCCATGCATATCGATTCCAGATACCGGACTATCGGGGACCAAAACAGATTTTACACGCTCTTTGACCTTGTTTATTTGTTTTGTTAATTCGCCAGACTTATACAATGTCGCAATTTTATCAAACATATTTTCCGCCGACATAGCAAACGATTTTGCCAAAGGCTCAATTTCATTTTTATAAATTTCGCGTTGACCTATTTCGATTTTATGATACACAGACAAAGTCATACCGGCATCGCGTGCAGCCTGGGCAATAGTTTTGCCCTGGATTTGACGAATTTTGCGCAACCCAGAACCAAATACTTTTAAACCACCGTGTTCGTTATCAGACAAGCGACGTTTAATTTCTGTTTGCCATTTATCAGCAACCTCGTCAGATTCTTTGATGAAAATGTCAGATAATTTACACCCTAAAATATTGCAGATGTTCAACAACTGTTTTTGGTTCAAACGGCGGACGCCTTTTTCAATTTTTGACACCGCAGACAAACTGAGTCCGGTCTTACGTGCCAATTCGGTCATTTTCATACCGCTGTTCAAACGAATTGTACGAATATTATTTGGAAAAATGATTTCTTCTTGCGCCATATTCAAGACTCCTTGTAATACTTGACAAAAGTTTAGTCAATTTTTCAATACTTGGCAAGTAAATTTTGTCCAAAAAAACTATAAAGGCATATCATCAGGAATCGCAGACACGTCAATCCCCATATTATCTTGGGCAATATCCGGTGCGGATTGTGTTCCTGGTGTGCCCGCGCCAGCAAAATCACCCGGCAATGGGGCCGCATTACGTTCAGCCATTTCGTCCAGATTATCAAACAAGCAATAATCACCCAAAAATGCCATATGAACCGTTTCAGGGCGACCATGACGGTTTTTGCCGATTATAACATCAGCCTTGCCACGTGCGCGTTCCAAACGTTTTTGCCATGAATCAACACTGTTTTGTGATGTAGTATTTGAAATACGTTGAGACGGATCGCGATTGTCCAAATAATATTCTTCACGATATGTGAACATAACAATATCAGCATCTTGTTCAATAGAGCCAGATTCACGCAAGTCAGCCAACTGGGGACGTTTATCATCACGCATTTCAACACTACGTGATAACTGGGACAATGCAATAACCGGAACATCTAATTCTTTGGCCAACATTTTCAAACCACGAGTGATTTCAGACAATTCTTGCACACGGTTATCACTGCGACGACCGCCAGGCGACATCATCAACTGGAGGTAATCGATAACAATCAACGCAATACCGCCGTACTTGCGGGCCAGACGACGCGCGCGCGTGCGAATCATCGGAACAGACATACCTGCCGTATCGTCAATCACCAACGGGGATTGAGCAATAGCCTTGGAATATTGGGACATTTTTAAAAATTCTTCGTCAGAAAACGAACCTTCGCGCATAGCAGTTGCAGGAATTTTTGTTTGCGATGACAAAACACGCGCCGCCAACTGGGGCGCAGACATTTCTAATGAAAAGAACGCAACCGCACCGCGATATTGGTTGTTTGCACGTCCAGACATAATTGCATTAGCCGCATTAAACGCAATATTCATCGCTAATGTCGTTTTTCCCATTGCCGGACGACCCGCAATAATAATCAAATCAGAATGGTGTAATCCGCTGATGGATTTGTCCAGTTCAGTAAGTCCTGTGGTTAAACCAGATAATTTTCCGTCGGCCTGGTATGCGATTTGAGCCTCTTCTAATGCGCTTTGCAGTGCGTTGCCAATCGGTGTTGGTTCGTGTTCAGAAACGCCCGTAGATGCCATGTCGAACAGTTTTTGTTCTGCCATTTCCAGTTGGCGCGACACAGGGTTATCCAAATCTTCGACATACGCATCATCTATGATAGATTGACCAACATTTATCAGTTGGCGACGCATAGCATTTTCATAAACGATACGACCGTATTGTTCAACATTTACAACCGTTGCACCCGCCGAAGATAATTGTGTTAAATAATCGATTCCACCAACAGATTCCAGTGTGCCTTGCTGTTGTAAATAATCCTTGGCAGTGATGATATCAAACGGCACACCCGCCGCAAAACGATGCAATGCCAATTTATAAATTTCTTGGTGACTGGGGTGTGAAAAATGGTCTGGTTTCAGAAAGTCTGCCACGCGTTCCAATGCGCGATTATTCATCAACACAGCCGCCAGCACAGCCTGTTCAGCTTCGAGATTTGTTGGTAAAGTTTTGGGAGTAAAGTCCATGTCAATTATAGTAAATAAAAAAATTCATTTTTCAACGCCTTTTTTATTAGGATATAAAAAATTCGTGCTGCCTATATTAAATCCGGACGGAACATCAACCTGGCCGCAAATGTTTCCGCCAGATAAAATCTCTGATTTACGAAAAACGGTTGGTGAACATCATTTTATGGCACAGATGATGCTGAATTTTATGCCACTGGAAAATGTAAGACTGGACCCTGGGAAAATACAATTTTATGACGCAGATTTTAATTTTATAACAGGAAAATTGGGGAATTATACGATAACTGGGGCAGCGATGTATTGGGACCCGTCGTTGGGACATAAAAACACAGATTCCAGTGTATGTGCTTTTATATTTCGCGATGACAAATCGCACAACATATTTTTGCACGACATTATGTATATGGTCGTTCCCCCGGATTGCCCACAACCTTTGACATACCAATGTGATTTAGTCTTGGATTTTTTAAATAAATATAAAATCCATCGTCTGGCCTTGGAAGTCAATGGTCTGGGAAATGCGTTGCCTGAAATTCTGGGGGATAAAATTGCAAAAAATGGTGGTGGCATAGTGATTCAACGCGTCAATAACCACATACACAAAGAAACCAGAATTATGAACGCACTGGAACCATTGTTGGGGGCAGGGCGATTATTCGCGCACACAAAAATTCAACAAACACCTTTTTTATCAGAAATGCTTGGATGGTCACCGGTTGGCGGCATTGGGCATGATGACGGATTGGATGCTGTTAGTGGTGCTATAAACACTATGCCGATTCCGGTTAGACCTCATGGGGCAACAATTCGTCAATATACAGCAAACACAAATTTCAAAATTTAAATAAACACAAAAGGAGAAAAAATATGAATATAAAACATTTGCAAAAAATGTATAACAAAGCATTAAACTTGCGTGAACCTTGGTTGAAACGTTGGGATACTGCGCGCCGTTATACAGTTCCAACCACCGATACCGAAGTCGCAACATTATTCGATGGGACGGCTGCTGATGCAGTAGATAATTTGGCTGCATCTATTTACACATTGTTGACGCCACCAGAATCTTTGTGGATAAATCTGGTTCGCGAAAGCGATATGTCTCCCGACCCAGAATTTGCGACACATGCGTTGCGTGCAAATTTAAACGATTCTAATTTTTATACAACAGTACATCAGTGCTATATGGATTTGTGTATTTATGGCACCGCGTGTTTGTTTATGGCAGAAAATCCAATCGGTGCAGATTCTGCATTTTCATTTACAGCGATACCGATGACCGACATCGCGATTTTGCCAAATGCAGTTTTTCACACCACATCTATGACCGCAACAGAAATCGCATCTGCATATCCATTGTGGGTTCCCGCAGACAAAACAAGAAAAAAATTAGAATCAAATTTAGACACAAAATTCCGCGTTGTGCAATCGTTGATAGATTTGGATTTTGTCGCATGGTTGGATATTGATGACGCCCCAGAAATTTTAACATCTGGACATTTTGACACAAATCCGTATTTGATTTTCCGTTGGAATTTATGCAGTGGCGAATTATACGGTCGGGGGCCTGTGCTACGCGCATTACCAGATATAAAAACCGCAAACAAAGTTGTCGAATTAGTTTTGAAAAACGCAACTATTGCCGTCAGTGGTATTTGGCAAGCCGACGACGATGGCGTGATAAATTTACAGAATATAAACCTGACCCCGGGTGCAATTATTCCAAAAGCCGTCGGCAGTTCTGGTTTGACCCCATTGGTCAGTGGTGCAAACTTTGATGTGTCGCAATTAGTTCTGTCAGATTTGCGCGACAGAATTCGTCATACTTTACTGGCAGACCGATTGGGTTTGATGTCTGACCGAGAAATGACCGCAACCGAAGTGCTGGCTCGCAATGCAGATATGATGCGGGTGTTGGGCGCAACATACGGCCGATTGTTGCATGAATTCATACGACCATTGTGCGAACGCGGTTTGCAGATTTTATCACGTCGTGGAGTAATCGAACCAATATCTTTGCACAGTGATGCAGAATTAAAATACTTGGCGCCGATTGCAATCGCAACAAATGACGCACCTGTATTATAAAAAACGAACGGAGGCAATTATGCAAGATTTAGAAAAACAATACGCACGTGTTTTTCAAACTCGCGATGGACACGCAGTATTGGAACATATGCGGAAAATAACAATTGAACGCGTGCTGGGCGCAAACGCAACAGACAACGAATTGCGTTGGATGGAGGCAACCCGCGCATTTGTCCGCCAAATAGAAACCATGATTACACGGGGAAAACAAGGATGATGACATGCAAAAGAAACAAAACATCGCCAATATATTGGATATACTGCGCCAAGGTTGGTTTTTGCTGGCCGCAGCATTTGGAGTCATTTATTGGGTTGCTCGCCAAGATTCTTCGTTGGCAGAATTAAAACGTGCAGATTCGCGTATAACCGCATTGGAAAACAGAACGACAATTTTGGAATCTGGGATTGGTCAATTACAATTAAAAATAGACGGAATCAAAGAAGATGTCACACTGATAAAATCCGCCGTTATAAAATAATATGAACCGCAACATATTTATACAACGGATGCGTGATAAAAATTATGCCACTTTCCCCCCCAGATGCAATGCACCGTCCCCTTCTTCATGCAAAAAAGAATATATGGGCTTGTCACCCATAGCGCACAGCGCGACGGGTAGTAATTGTGATTTATATTATTCAAATTCGTCATTCCGGCGGAGGCCGGAATCCAGTTTTGCGTTTCGCAAAACTTGTGTTATTCGGCATCATCACACAAACAAAAACGCATTGCGTTTTTGTCATCCTAAGCGGAGCAAAATTGCGATGTCGCGCATTCGCGGTTTTGCGCAGTCGAAAGGATCCAGTTTTATTAAAGTGTCGGCATAGCCGA
>JAGHVJ010000010.1 GCA_018064365.1 Candidatus Enterousia onthequi
AAAAAGTGTCGCAAAAAACCTAGGTTTTTTGACAAGTGTTTTTTTTGGTTTTTTTCAATTTTTTGAAATTTTAGTTTTTTTGTAAAAACAATGAGTTATAAATTTCGGGTTTTGCTCGGTGTGGTGTCGCAAAAAAACCTAGGTTTTTGGTATACTGTTTGCAAAGGGAAAAAACTAAGGAAATCTAAGGAAAAATCAAAATATCGAGAGAGTAAAAACATGTCTAAAAAAAACATATTTTTGAGCATTTTTTCAAAAATCACAATTTCGGTGTGTGTTTTTTGCGCATTTTTTATCTCGCCCGTGTTCGCAACTTTGCCCGCCGGTTATACAGAATTGGAATATATCGAATCCACCGGAACACAATGGATTGATACCGGGTTTGCAACATCCAGAGAAGCAAAATTTGGTATAAAATTTCGCGACACTTTATACCAGGCAGATAAAGGATTCTTTGGAAGTTCGTCTTGGAATAATTCTTTAGCTTTCTATCAAACAACCATTAGATATTGTTTAAACAATACCGCATTTAGTTTGAATATCACAAATGCAACGCACAGCGGAGAATTAATAAGCTCATCTAGCGGTGTTGTTGGAACGTTTGACGGACAAGAAATATCTTTTCCACAAGTACCAGACACTAATACCGGTGATGGTAATATATATTTATTTTCTGGTGGTAGAAATAGAAATGGATTAAACACAAAAATAGATTGGTTTAAAATTTGGGATTCGTCTGATAATTTAGTTCGCGATTTTGTTCCTGCAAAAAATGCGAGTGGTGTGGTTGGTATGTATGATACTATAAGTGGAACATTTTTTACTAACCAAGGCACGGGTTCATTTATCGCTGGGCCGATTGCACATTGTAAAACTTTTGGCACGGATGGGGTTGCGTGTACCGCATGTAAATCTGGTTATAGACTTGATAATAGTGGTGGGTGTGTAGAGATAATAGAAATCGCAACGACAAAAATGGTGGATGAAGAATTTGCGGCGGCGGAGGCAAAGTTGGCAACAACGGTTCAAACGATTGAAAGTGTTGTATCACGCACAATAACCCAAACCGGACAAATCGCAACATTACAAGCCGAAAAACAAACCCGTCCCGATGAAAGTTGCCCCGCGAATATGAAATGTTTACTTGTCCAAGACGAAGACGGTACCCCACATTGGTACCCGATTATCGAGCCGTAATACAGTTTTGGTTTTGTGATTGACGGATGTCAATTTACAGAATCAAAAAACAGATGCATGAAAATGTGTCAAAACTTTCAGGGCTTTTTTTGAAATGTCCCCGAATTCAATTCCCAATTCCTGTCATATATTGACAGGGATTTTTTTGTTGTGCTGTGTGCCATACACTGGTCGAAAACGTGGATGCGTTTTTGTTTTCTCCCCGTCATACCGCCGCAGGGCGGTATCCAGTTGCACCAATGGGTGCAACCTGTGTAATGATGCTGAATAACACAAGTTTTGCGAAACGCAAAATCAGAATGATGCTAAAAAAAACACCGACATTTGCCGGTGTTTTAAACTGTATCACACAATTTTATTATGCAATTTTTGCCAATTTTTTGGTCAAACGTGAAACCTTGCGTGCAGCACGTCTTTTTGGCATAACTTTGCCCGCAGCCTTCATTATTTTACTTTCAGCATTGCGAACAGCCGTTGTTGCCACAGCCTTGTCCCCAGTTGCAATTGCGGACAATGCCTTTTTAGTTTCGGTTTTTACAGCACTGCGACGCGCAGTATTGATTGCATTTTTCTTGATTGTGACCAAGATTCTTTTTTTTGCAGATTTATGGTTTGCCACTTTATTTTCCTTTTGTTTTTTTGTGTTTTGTGTTATTTTATATGAATAAAAAAGAAAATCAAGGAGTTTTATCAAAAATGTTGTGGTTTTTTATCGTTATGGTTGCATACGCCCTGGGGAGTGTCCCGTGTGGATTGGTTTTAACAAAAATTTTAGGTTATGGCGATTTGCGTCGTGTCGGCAGTGGTAATATCGGCGCAACTAATGTTATGCGTGTTGGTGGATTGCGGATTGCCGGTGTGGTGTGGATTTTGGATATGCTGAAAGCAATGCTGGCTGTTTGGCTGGGGTGGGCCGTTGGTGGTATCGCCATGGGTGCATGGTGTGGTTTTGCTGCTGTGGTTGGACATTGTTTCCCCGTTTGGTTGCGTTTCCATGGTGGCAAGGGGGTGTCTTGCTTGTTCGGGGTTATGTTGGCGATAAATCCTTTGATTTTTGTAATTTGTGGGATTGAGTGGTTGATTGTCGCGTTGGGGGCTGGAAAATCTTCGGTGGGTGCGATGATTGTGTTTTTATTGTTTCCGATTTTGGGTTTCGTGATGAATTCTGATATCGGTTGGGCGTTTTTGGCGATATCTGGGTTGTGTTTGGTTCGTCATCGGGAAAATATATCTCGGTTAGTGCATGGTGCCGAATCGTCTATTGAGTGGCGGTGGAAAAAGTAAGCACTTGGTTTTTTTAGTGATTTGTGCTATAATACGTGCAAAGTTTAGTCCCATGATTTGCTCGTGGGACTTTGTTTTTTATGGGTTGCGTGGAATTTTGTTTTAATGTATGTTTGCAGGGTGGATTGAAATATGTCTGATATATTTGATAGATTATTGATTTTACGGTCGCCTGGGGTTGGTCCTGTGGGATATCAAAAGTTGATTCGGCAATTTGGTTCTGTTGCCGGGGCGGCGGATAATTTGCGCAATGATGTCGCGTTGTGTGATGCGGTTCGGCGCGAGATGGATGTGGCCGCAGAAAATTCTGTGCAATTTATTACAGATGATTCGGAATATTATCCTGTTTCTTTGAAAAATGTTAAAAATCATCCGCCGGTTATTTGCGTGCGTGGAAATGTTGAAACTTTGACTCGACCAATGGTTGGTATTGTCGGAACACGTCATGCGACCGCCACAGGAATGCGATTCGTTGCTGAATTGGCTGAAAATTTTGCTGGGCATAATGTCGTGGTGGTTTCTGGAATGGCAATTGGAACAGATACAGCAGCACATCGTGGGGCTTTGCGCGCGGATGGAAATACCCAGACGGTTGCGGTGTTGGCCGGTGGGGTGGATTATATTTGGCCGCTAGAAAACGAATCGCTGTATTGGGAAATTGTTGAGCGCGGTGCGATTGTTAGTGAAATGCCTGTGGGATTTGTGCCGCGGACAACAAATTTTGTGCAAAGAAATCGTTGGGTTGCCGGTATGTCCCAGAAATTGATTCTAAGCGAGGCTGATTTGAATTCTGGCAGTATGCGGACCGCACGATTCGCAATAGATTTAGACCGCGAATTATGGGCAATTCCGGGACATCCGTCTGATGCGCGCAGTTGCGGACCAAATTCTTTGATTGCGGGTGGGGTTGCGCATTTATGTTCTGGGGTTGGGGATTTTTTCCAAACCGGTGAAAAAAATGTTAAAAATTTTGTGCAAAGTGAAAAAAATGATGATTGCGAAAATTTAATTTTGGATGCGCTGGGGACGATTCCAGTGTCAGAGTCTGTATTGGCAGATGTTGTCAAAAAAAGTGTTTCGGAAATTAAACGGGTTTTGGTTGTTCTGGAATTGCGCGGTTTAGTTCAAAAACAAAATGGTGGATATATCAGATTGTAATTAAATCGTTGTCAATACAACGTATATACATTAGGCAAAAAACTGGGAAAAAAACGAATCGTTGTCAAAATGTAAAAGTTAAAAATCGGTTCAAGATTTAGTTGAAAATGATAAGACTTGTTCTAAATTTATGATGTCAAAAAAAGAAAGAGAAACAAAAAAACAAAACTTGTTCTTGTAAATCTAGATTGGTTTATCTGAACAAAAACATTAAAGCGAGAGAGGATAAATAAAACGGCATAAATAAACATTGAATTTTTTGTTCTGTGTGAAATAGGATGAAAAATTTTGTGTTTATGTGCAGGTGGTTTTTACAACAAAAATTAAAATTGTGTTGTATAAATCAAAATGGTTTTTTAACTCTTGCGCGGGCAGGAAACTCTTGGAAAGGAAGGAAAGGAGAAACAGCATGCAGGCAGCAACATTGACACAAAACGCAAATATATCAACAATCCGTGATATGGTCGCGGAACAGATGGATTTTGCGGCTTGGACATCTTGGGTTGCACCATTGGATTTTGCAATCGATGGTAATGTATTGGTGTTGACTGCGCAAAATCAATTTTCTGTGGATTATATTTCTGGTGTTTATGGCGCATTGTTGAAAAATGTTGCTGGTGAATTTGGTTTGGACGTTAAATTGGTTGTTCGTGGTGTCGTTTCTGCGCCGGTTGCACCAATTGCAAATGATAACAATGCGCAATCTTATGCGCCGGTTGTAGAACAATTGGCACCGGTTGCATTTGATGCGTTTATTCCTTGTGATGAAAATGCGTTCGCAGTGACGGCGGCAAAACGTGTCGCAGCAGGTGCGGTTTCTTTTTCTCCGTTGTTTATTTATGGACCTGCGGGTTGTGGTAAATCTTTGTTGGCACAATGCATTAAATCCGAATCAGAAAATATTATTTTGATGTCTGGTGGTCAATTCGTTTCTGAATTTGCACGTGCGTTGAAAAATCGTAATGTTTTCGCGTTCAAAGATTTCTGCCGTAATTGCGATACTTTTATCTTGGACGATGTCCAAGGTTTGGCAGGAAAAAACGCAACGATGGAAGAATTCTTGCAATTGGTTTTAGATTTGCGTAGTGCTGGTAAAAATGTGGTTTTGACTTCATCTGTGGCACCAAGTGCTTTGACTGGGTTTGACAGACGTGCGCAATCTTTGTTGGCTTCTGGGTTAGTTGTTGATATGGTTGCACCAAATGCAAATGTAAAACGCACAATGTTGGTTCGTGCAGGTGTTAAATCTGATATTGCAGATGCAATCGCAAAACGTATCGCGGGTGATGGACATTTGGTCGCTGGGGTTGTGAACAAAATCAAAACATATACAGAATTGATGGGCACAGATGTTGATTTGAATGTTGCAGAACATTTGTTGGCTGATACATTAGAAAAATTCAAAACACCAATCGCAATGGTAAAAATGATGTGTGAAAAATTGGGTGTTGCATATGATGCAATTTGTGGTTCAGGTCGTGCGCGTTCTTTGGTTTTGGCACGTCAAATTATTATGGTTGTGTTGAAAAATTCTACCCGTTTGTCTTTGGCAGAAATTGGTCAATATGTTGGCGATCGTGATCATGCAACTGTTATGTATGCAGTTCGTCAAATTGAAAAATTAAAAGAATCTGATTTGATGTTGACTGCACAAATCAATCAATTGATTGCAGAATGCAAATAAAAAAAGCCGTCCGGATGGGCGGTGTTTTTTTTGTTTTGTTTTATATGATTTTTATGCTAGAATTACATTGACGTGATGTGTTGTTGCGTTGAGTCTCAAAACTCTTTCAACTGCGTTCGTGGGAACGTTAAAATCCTCCAACCAATGGGGTTGGAGGGCTGTGAATAATACCGTATGGTAAAATAAGCACACAATTTCAGTTGAATTGTTTTGAGCCTCCAACCATCAGAATTTTTTCTGTGGTTTTTTTGTTTCAAAAAAGAGGGGGCAAATGCGAAAATATCGCAGAAATATTTTTATTGTTATGATTTTTGGTGCTTTATTTGTGCGTTGTTCAAATGCGGCAGATGTTAATGATATAGATACGGAAATTCAGGCCCAGCAAGAATTGATTCGAAAATTAAAAGATGAAATTGCGCAAATAGATTCAGAAATGAATCGCTGTGAGCGCGCCAGCAAGGGATGGAAAGCCGCGACTGTGATTGGTGGAATTGGGGTTGCTGCCACTGGGACGGCGGCCATTGTTCAGGCGGTAAAGTTAAACAAGCAAAAAAATGTAAATTCTCAAAATACAGAAGGTGAGCAGAAATGAAAAAGATAATTTATTTATCTTTTCTGGTTTGTGTTGGTGTTGCGCAAGCGCAGGATGTTGCGTTGGATGGTCGTTATCAAATGTTAAATGCGGAAATAGAACGATTGACGAAACAACGTGATGAAAAATATGCGGCTTTGCAAGAATGTGAAAAAAATACCCAAGGGTTCAAGATTGCAGGTATTACGACATTGGTGGCAACAGGTGTCGGTGTGTATGCAAATGTGAAGTTGTCCCAGAAATTAAATGGTGACGATTTCGGTGGTGGCGGCGCCAGTGCGCGTGTGGTGGATAACAGATCACAGGAAGAAAAAAACGATGATAGTTGTTCTGTTTTGTGTGAAGTTGGTGCTGCACCAGCAGAATGTTCGTGTTAAAAAACAAAAAAAGGAGAAAAAATGAAAAAACTAATGATAGGGATTGCTGGGATAATGGCAATGGTGGCGTCTGTAAATGCGGCAGACACAGAAAAAATCAAGGCTGCATGCCAATCAAGTGATAAAACAGTGTGGGTTGAAAAGACTCAGGCGTGTGTGCCGGTTAATCCGTGTGAATCTGGAAATGAAACAATAAGAAGTTTGTATTGTCAAAATCATGAATATGTTTTTTATGCTGTTCCAAAGGGAAATCTTACAACGATAGATGTGATAAATATTTATGCTAAATATTATAAAGATTTGTATTGTCAGGTTTCTGAACAGAATATTGTTGAAAAAGATGGTTACGTTTTTGTGCCTTGTAGTGGTGAAGATTATGTGGTTTTTAAGTTTAGTGCAACAGATTCATTAGGTGTGGTGACGGATTTATTATGCCCAGAAGGTAGTAAAACGAAGGTTCATCATTATGATGGAATGCCATCAGCAACATATTGTCAGAATGTATCCCATAAAGATTGTGAAACAGTAAAAGATATTGTAAATGGAAAGATATATGTTGAATGGATTGATGACTACGAACAGGGTGGAGAACCATGGGGATGGAGTGGTCTTTGTCAAATAGGCGAAAATAGTAAATAGTATCAATCAATAATTTATGTATTGTTATTTAACCGCCCTGGATGGGCGGTTTTTTATTTCAGTGTGTGTAACATATCGTCTCCTTCTTTCATAAAGAAGGGGGCAGCGCGGGGCGCCGGTAAAACCAAATCTACCCAGAGTCAAAAATAGGGGGACAGTGAAAGTGCTGAAATGGTGTAGATTAGTTTGATTTTTACACAAATAAATCTTTGACGAATTGGGCGTGTTCGGTGATGAACTTAAAACGGAACTCTGGTTTTTTGCCCATTAATTCTGTTACGATTGTGCGTGTTTTTTCTGTGTCTTCGGCGCCATCGTCTGTGCGTGGTGGCAAATCAATTCGTATCAATCGACGTGTTTTTGGTGACATGGTCGTTTCTTTTAATTGATTTGGCATCATTTCACCCAAACCTTTAAATCTGGATATTTCCACCTTTTTATTTTTATATTTTCCGTTTTGCAATTTTTCCAATTCTTCGTCTGAATCGATGTAGAACGATTCGGTGCCACATGTCAATTTATACAATGGTGGGCATGATAAATACAAATGTCCACCGTAAATCAGTTGGGGCATATATTGATAGAAAAATGCCATTAGTAATGACGCAATATGACTGCCGTCGACATCGGCATCGGTCATGACAATAATTTTCTCATAACGTAATTTATCAGAATTCCAATCTTTGGCAGTCCCAGCCCCAATAATATCAATCAAATCATTTAATTCACGGTTGGCACTGAATCTTTCGTCAGAATTAGATAACACGTTTAAAACCTTGCCACGCAGGGGCATAATTGCCTGGGTCGCGCGGTCGCGTGCCTGTTTCGCAGTACCACCAGCCGATTCGCCCTCGACAATAAATAATTCTGTTCCTTCAACACCGTGTTTGGTGCAATCTGCCAATTTTGCCGGCATACGGATTCTTTTTGTTGGGGTTTTGCGAGCAATGTCTTTGACCTGTTTGGTTTTTATACGCGCATTTGCCAGATTTATAATAAATGCCAATAATGCGTTCGATGTTTTAGGGTCAGATGCCAAGAACATTTCCCATGGATCGCGCAAGACACTTTCAACATAACGTGCGATTTCTGGGTTGGATAATTTTTCCTTGGTTTGTCCCAAAAATTGCGGTGTTTTATAGAATACGGATACAATTGCCGCAACCGAATCGAAAACGTCATCGCTGACAATTGTGCTGGCCGCTTTGTTATTTGTTTTTTCGCCGTATGCCTTGATGCCACGGGTGATTGCAGATTTAAATCCACTTTCGTGAGTTCCGCCGTCTATGGTTGCAATAGTGTTGCAATACGAAGCGAAAAATCCGTCGTCAGATGCCGCGCCATTTTCGTCTGTTAAAAATGTCAATGCCCATTCAATGCGTCCAGAATCGTCAGGAAAATCAATTGAACCAGAAAACATACGGGGTAAAATGCGTGGTTTGGAATCTGTTTTTTCAGCCAAGAAATCAGATACCCCGTTTGGATAATAAAATGTTGTTGTTGCCGGGATATTCATATCTTCGGTCAATAAATTCGGGTTGCAAATCCAATCGATTTTTATTCCACGAGACAAGAAAGATTTTGCACGTGCCATACGATAAATCTTAATCGGTTTGAATACCGCGTTTTCGCCAAAGATTTCGTCGTCAATTGTGAATCTGATTTTTGTTCCGTGATTTTTTGTGGCGTCTCCGCGTGTAATGGGGGACGTGACCTTGCCACGAGAAAATGTTTGATGCCATTCGTATCCATCACGAGAAATTGTGACATCCATATTTGATGATAATGCGTTTACAACCGCAGAACCCACACCATGTAAACCACCGGATGTTTTATAAACATTATTATTGAACTTGCCACCAGAATGCAGAGTGGTTAAAATAACCTCTAACGCGGATTTGCCAGGGTATTTTGGGTGTTCGTCAACTGGAATACCACGACCGTCATCGGTAATTTCAATTGTTTTTGAATCTATTAAATTTACAGTGATTTTTTTTGCGAAACCGGCCACAGCCTCGTCAATACTGTTGTCCATAATTTCGATAGGCAAATGGTGCCAGGCCTTTTCGTCTGTGCCGCCAATATACATGCCTGGGCGCAGGCGAACCGGTTCCAGCCCCTCTAGGACCTGGATATCAGATGCGTCATAAGATGTGTTTTTTTCTGTCATAGCATCATTATTATTAGAACATTATTAAATTTTTCGCAAGTCTGATTTTTTATGTGGGGAATCCAGGCTTGAAATTTTTAATAAATGGACTATATTTTTGTCAGTTAGAAATTATAGGCATATGTTATGAATAAAAATCCTTATGAAGTTTTGGGCGTTGCACGTGATGCGTCGGATGCAGATATTAAAAAGGCTTATCATAAATTGGTTATGAAATATCATCCTGATAAAAATCCAGGGGATAAATCTGCCGAAGAAAAATTCAAAGAAGTAAATAATGCGTTTGATATTTTAAAAGACCCACAAAAACGTGCGGCGTATGACCGGTTTGGTGATGCGGCTTTTGCAGGGGGTAATGGGGCTTCGGCTGGGACTGGGAATCCATTCGGTGCGGGTTTTGGCGGGTTTGCTGGTGGTGCTGGAATGGATGATATATTGCGCGAGGCTATGCGTGGTTTTGGATTTGATGGATTTGGCGGATTTGGTGGCGAACGTGGGGCAGCACAGCAACGCGGACGCGATTTGTTGGATACTGTGACGATATCTTTGCGTGATGCATATTTTGGAATAACTCATACTGTAAAATTTTCCAGTAATGTGACATGTGATAAATGTGATGGTCATGGGACAGATGATGGCAAGACTGCACCAGCGTGTTCTCGGTGTGGGGGCAGCGGTGTTGTTCATACACGCCAAGGATTTTTTGCGGTTGAAACGCCTTGTCCGGAATGTAATGGTTTAGGCCGCAAGATTTCCAAGAAATGTTCAAAATGTGATGGGACAGGAACTGTGCATAAACAACGCACATTGGATGTTAAAATTCCGGCTGGGGTTGATGATGGTGCGCGTTTGCGTTTGGCAGGCCAGGGCGAGGCTGGACAAAATGGTGCGCCGGCGGGTGATTTTTATATAGATGTGCATGTGGCGGCAGACGATAAATTTGAACGCATGGGTGATGATTTGATTTTACGTGCAGATGTTCCATTCGCAACATTGGCGTTGGGCGGTGAAATAGAAATAGAAACATTGGATGATAAAAAACTGGATGTTAAAATTGCCGCAGGAACACAAATTGGTTCGCGTTTGCGTGTGCGCGGACATGGTATGCCAAACGCGCGTCGGTCGGGTAGTTTTGGTGATTTGTATGTGGAAATTACTATGTCTGTGCCAACAAAACTTACGGAAAAGCAAAAGAAAGCATTGGCTGATTTTGCAGATACAAAATCAAATAAAAAGTCTGGTTGGTTTTGATTGATTCGTGTTTTGTGTGAATTTCAAAATAATAAAAAATAAAACCGTCCGATAATTGGACGGTTTTTGTTTAAGTTGGATTTTGTGTTTATTTAATCTTTTTTAACTTTTCAGCAAATGTAAATGTATATTGTGTCGCAGACCACATTGATGCAACCAAAGACAGCCACATAAATATTATCCCGCATTGTGATAATATATTCATTGTAATCAACAAGTTTGCAGATATTGTATCTGGGGTGACAATTGTGCTGATTGCGAATAATGTCAAAAATGCGGTGATTGTTATCATTTGTAATGTGGTTTTAATTTTGCCCATAGAAAAGCGTGCCTTTGGAACAGGCATTTCTATTTTTTGTGTGCCTAAAAATTCACGCAGGCCACTGATATACAATTCGCGAGCAATCATTATGATTACAGGGATAAGTATAAACCAAAAACGCATTATCACGGCCAATACGATGAAAGTGTTGACGACCAATAGTTTGTCGCCAATGTGATCCAAGACACCGCCTATTTTAGAACAGCAATTAAATTTGCGGGCCAGATATCCGTCAAACCAATCACTGAGTGCACCCAACACAAACAGAATTAATGATAACCAATACCATTGCAACATTAATGTTGGAACAATTAAAAACGCAACACAAATGCGAAATATTGATAATAAATTTACGAACAGTTTCATTGTTTTTTCTCCTTTGTATAAACCATATTATATCAGTTCTGTATGAAAATGTGCATATATTTTTTTTGCGACGGATTTTCCCAGGTTAGGAACGCGTTCCAGTTGTTGTAATGTGGCATCCATAATCCCACGAACAGAACCAAAGTGTTTTATCAATGCTTGCTTGCGAGTTGGACCAATACCGTCAATTTCATCCAAAACAGATACGGTCATTTGTTTCGCGCGTGTTTCACGGTGATATGTGATAACAAAACGGTGCGCCTCGTCACGAACGGCGCGCAACATTAAAAATAATGGCGCATCTTTTGCAAGGGATGTATAAATTGTGCCATCGGGTAGAATAAAATGTTCATCGCCGTTTCGAACTTCGCCCTTGGTGACACCGAATATGGGAATATTTGGCGCGGTTTTATGCGCAATATTCCATTGTGCCATGCCGCCATCAACGATTATTAAATCCAGTTTGGGGCCATGCGTCACCGCGCGTTCGATAAATTCTGCCATCATGCCGATATCGTTGCCGGCATTTGATTTGTTTTGTAATTTGAAATGCCGATAGTCTGTTTTTGTAAATCCATTGTGGCCAAAGCAAATCATTGCCCCAACATTGTTTTTCCCAAACAAATGAGAGTTATCAAATACACCTGCACGTTCAATTTTTACACCGACCAGTTTTTCTAATTCACTGACGTTTTTATCCCAATCTAAATCTTTTTCATGTGTGATTTTTTTTCCGCGATTCGCAGTTTGGGTTAGGGCGATAATTTTATCACGTGTTGTGGCCGCATGTTCGAAATCTAGATTTTCAGAATATTTTTTCATATCATTTGATAATTCTGCGACGATTGGTTCGGTGTCGCCGGTTAAAATCCTGCGTGCCAGTGCAACATTTTTTTGATAATCTGGTTGTGGTAGGCAACATGGGGCACTGCATCGGCCAATTTGATATAACAGGCATGGACGAGAACGGTTGTTCATAAATGTGTCATTACAGGTTCGTAATTGGGCAACTTTTTGAATCATTTTTATTGTGTCGTTCAAAGCAGAAACAGATGGATATGGACCAAATACATCACGGCGTTGGGAAATTTTTCCGCGAAATTTTAACAGACGCGGATATTCGTGTGCCGTCAATGCCAACATCGGATACATTTTGTCGTCCATCATCATGATGTTGTATTTAGGCTTTAATGTTTTTATTAGTTCTTGTTCGCGGACCAGGGCGTCAGCCTCGGTCTGGGAAATTTCCCATGTGACACGGGTGACGAATTTGCGCATAACTTGTTTGTGCAGTTCCAGTTTTGATATGTCGGTATATTGGTGTAGCCGATTCGATAGATTTTTTGCCTTGCCTACATATAATAATGTGCCGTCGGAACCATACATTTGATATGTTCCAGGGGCATCAGGGGCATTAGCAATTAAATCAGAAAATTGAATATTCATAATTTATATGATAGAATATAAAAAAAGAAATGCAAATAGAGGAGAACAAATGAGACAAGAATCTGGTCGTTCTATGATTGAAATGTTGGGCGTGTTGGCGATTATGGGGGTTATTACTGTTGGTGCAATCAGTATGATTTCGTACGCAATGCGTATGCAAAAACAGAGTACCGTCAATGACGAAGTGTATCAAATCGTTTTAGGTGTGCGGCAATTGCTGGGCGAATATGATGATTTTACACGAATTGATAATTCAACAATATTTACCGCATTGGCGATGTCTAATAAAAATCCATATGGTGGGACATATACTGTTTCTGTGAATCCATCAAATACGCGTCAATTTATTGTGACATTGGACGGATTGTCTGATGCCGAGTGCAAGGCTTTAGTGACCAAGGGGTGGACAGATTCTGTTTCTGGGGCAACGGGAAATTGTGTCAGTATGGGGCGCGATAATACTGTTTCAATTGTGTATGGGGAATAATTGTTTTTATGGCAGATGTTATTACGGTTTCTTTGGTCGAAGATGGAACAAAATTGATGCGCTGGTTTATGCGTAAATTTCCGTCGATGCCGAATCGTGAATTTTTTAAACTGTGTCGTGGTGGACAAATACGCGTGAATTCTGCACGGGTGGATTCTAACCGTGTTTTGCGTGCGGGTGATGCGGTGCGTATTCCGCCAACGATTGCGGGATATGCTAAACGTGAAAATGTAAAAAAGACTGAAAATGGTGCTGCGTTTTCTATGTCTGATTTGGAGATTTTACGCAAGACAATTATTTATAATGACAATGATATTGTTGTGTTTAATAAACCTGCGGGATTGGCGGTCCAAGGTGGGACGGGTATCAGAAAATCGATTGATAAAATGGCGACGGCATTGTTCCCATATGATAAAATATCGTTGGTTCATCGGTTGGATAGGGATACATCTGGGTTGTTGGTTGTTGCGAAAAATCAGATGGCCGCACAAAGTTTGGCAAGTGCGTTTCAATCCAAATCTGCACACAAAGAATATTTGGCGTTGTTAAATGGTTCTGTGGCGCCGGATACAGGGGTTATTGATAATTATATTGCCCAAGGTCAGGTTTTTGACGATGCAACACGATTAAATGGTGGAACAGGTCAACGGCCCCAACGGGCAATTACGGAATATCGTGTGTTGTCGCATGTTGGTAATAGTGTTTCTTGGGTTTGGTTTTCGCCAAAAACAGGGCGGACGCACCAATTAAGAATTCACAGTGCGTACAGTTTGCGTGCACCGATTGTTGGTGACGATGTGTATGGTGTGGATAAAAAAATAGATGCTGGGTTATCTGCTGTTTTATCAACAAATAAATTATTTTTGTTCGCATACAAGATTACTTTTCATCATCCGCGGACAAATAAATTGATAACTTTACGTGCCCAGGTCCCAGATTTTATGAAATCTGTAATGCAATTTTTAGAATTTCAATTACCGGAATAAATATATGACAAGACGTAGAAGAATTATTTTGTGGGTGCGTATGGCGAGCCTTTTTGTCTTGGGCTTGGTGGTGGCGATTATTGTTGCGTTGACCCAGGTGGATTTAGAAAGTTTGCGTGGTAATGTTGTATCTATGTTGCAAAACACAACAGGGTATGATGTGCGTGTTGATGGTATCGTGTCGTGGAAATTTTCTCTGCGTCCCCAGGTTGAATTAAATCAGATTCGTGTGGCAAATGCGCCGTGGGCAAAAGAAAAGTATGGATTTTCTGCGGAACGTATGGATGTCGCGTTGGATTTGATATCGTTATTTCACGAACGGCCTACGATTAGAAGTATTAAATTATATGATACTGCTATAAAAATAGAAAAAAATGCGGATGGTGAATCGTCTTTGCAGCCAATTGAAAAACCAGTGCCTGATATTGTTGATGAAACAGAAAAAAAAGATGAAAAAATTGAAAAATATCCTATTCCTGATGCCCCGTTTGGTCGGATTGAATTTGAAGATTTGGTGTTTGATAATGGTGTGCATAAATTTGAAATGTCTGGATTGCAAGTACGAAATTTGCATTTCAAACACAAACATGAATATTATGGGTGGATAAAACCGCGTGACGAGGTGTATCCGTTTATTATCGTAATGGATGAATATAATTCAGACCGAGAAATATATCCCGTGAGTTTGGCTTTGTCGACTGGTGGAAATGCGCTGATTGCGAATATTGCACTGGACAAGCAAAATAAATTGCCAATAGATTTTATCATCAAAGGCGATATTGTTGATGTGCGTGCGGTACGTGATTTATTCGATATTGATTTAACGGGGTTGCCAAAAATTTCTGTGGATATTGCAGGTGGATTTCGTGATGCAGATACATTGGTTGTTCATAAGTCTGCGATTGCTTTGCGTGGGACGAATATAAATATTTCCGGGGTTTATGATTGGGGTAATAAAATTCCTCGGATAAAATTAAATGTGTCTTCGAATAATGTGAGTTTATTAAAGTTGGTGCCAGAAATGTATTCTGGCTGGGTGCGTCCAAATCGTGAATTAAATGTTTTTCACGATATGAATTTGCATGGTGCAGATATTAGAAAATTTGATTTGGATATAGATGTGAATTTGAAACATTTGATTGTTTATCGTGATATGGATTTGAAAAATACAAGTGTTAAATTGGTGTATAAAAACGAACAGGGACGGGTAGATGCGTCTGTTGGAATTGCCGGTGGAAATATGTTGATTGGCAGTGATTTTACCATTGATAAATTTGGTGATATATCTATTCAGACAGGATTTCATGCGCATAATTTAACAATTGGTAAATTGATGGATGAAATAAGAATTCATGATTTTATCGCGGGTTTACCGCTTGATATATATGGGTATGTTGAAACACATGGGACAAATATGTCCCAGTGGATGAGTAATATAAACGGACCTGTCCAGGTGTATTCTGTGGGCGATGGTTATGCGTATCCGAAATTGGTAGAAAATATTTATGGCGCAGATTTTTTAACTTCTTTGCGGCATAGTGTTCAAGATTTGTTTACCCAAGATAAAAAACATGACAAGGCAAAAATTTCTTGTGTAGTTGCAAATTTAAAAATACGTGATGGGGATATTGAAACGCAAAATGGTGTTGCTGTTGAGACTAATTCTATCAATGCGCGTTTGGCTGGTAATTTAAATTTGGGAGATGAAACGATTAATTTAGGCTTGACAACGGTGCCATCGCGAGGGTTAAAATTATCCCTTACTGGCAGTGTTGTAAATACTGTCGAAATTGTCGGAAATTTGGCGGAACCGGATGTTCGTATAAATGGTGCTGCTTTGACTGGCAAGGTTGTGTCTGCAACAGGGTTGGGGTTGTTATTGGCCCCGGTTACAGGTGGTGTCAGTTTTGTTGCAGGACTGTTGGCTGGTGGTGTATTAGAAAACTGGTTGGCGGATAGTGCGCCGTGCAAGACAGCTTTGAACAAAGGTGCCCCAGAACAAGATGGTGATGCACCATGGATGGGATATCCTGTGGCAGATTTGGTAAACAAGATGGTAAAAGAATAAACAAAGGAGTAGTTAAAATGTCGCATTTATCAGAATTTATCCAGTTGGTTTTAATTGTTGGAATTGTGTGGTGGTTTTATAAAAGATTGATTCGAAATACTTCGTCAGAAAAATTGGTTCGTGGAATTTTTGGTCTATTTTTGTTATGGGTGTGCAGTTTCATTTGCTCTGCATTACATGTTGATTTGTTGGGTGGATTTTTCCATTGGGTGGCGTTGTTCTTGTCTATCAGTTTGATAGTTGTTTTTCAACCAGAATTGCGTAAATTTGTGGCTTTGTTGGGGTCTGTTCAGGGGTGGAGAAAATTATTTTTTGGTAAAACCGAAGCATTGCAACAACGTGATACATCGTCGTTGGATGCGGTTGTTAGTGCGGTTGAATATATGTCTTCTAAACATACCGGGGCATTGATAGTATTTCCGTCCACATTGGACGAGTCTGTTATCGAACGCAAAGGGGTGCACATAGATGCCGAAATTACATCTGAATTATTGTTGACTATATTTTTTAATAAAACCCCATTACATGATGGTGCTGTGATAATAGAAAATAATCGTGTTGCGTATGCTGGGGGAATTTTGCCGTTGTCTCAAAATAATTTGAATTGGAAATATGGAACTCGTCATCGTGCGGCGTTGGGAATGTCAGAAGCGTCTTCTGCGACTGTATTGGTTGTGTCCGAAGAAAGTGGTGATATTTCTATTGCAGAAAAGGGTAGAATTGCAAAATACGATGATTTGAAGAAATTGCGTGCAAAATTGGAAAAAGTTATGAAATTGTAAGTATATATTACAAGAAAATACCGCTGAAAGTTATTTCGGCGGTGTTTTTTTATATAATGTCTTTTAACTCTTGCACCGAATCGGTGTTTTTTGATAAAATGCACATCAGAATGTGGGAAAAGACAAAATAAGAAAAGATAAGTAGAGGAGTTTTATTATGGAATTTTCTGTTTTTCGTCAGGTTTTAATTCGTGCATTGGGACATATGCAGTCTATTGTTGAAAAACGTGCAACTTTGCCGATTTTGATGAATGTTAAATTAGAGGTTTCTGACGATTTGGTTTTGTCTGCGACAAATGTTGATTTGGAATTGGTGGAACATGTTGCAGCAGATATTACATTGGCTGGAAAAACGACTGTGCCGGTTCAGATGTTGTATGATATTGTTCGTAAATTGCCAGATGATGCAGAAATTTCTTTCAAGCAGGTTGGGGACCAGTTGGTTGTGTCCAGTGGTCGTGCTGTATTCCATTTGCCAACATTACCGGCGGAAAATTTTCCGGCTATGGCGGGCAGTAATTTGACCACAAAATTCCAAATGACAACGGGTGATTTGGGACATTTGATAAATCAAACAAAGTTTGCAATTCCAACAGATGATGTTCGTTATCATTTGGGGGGAATTTATTTCCATATTTCAGATGATGATAAATCTAAAATGTTGACGGCGGTGGCAACAGATGCACAACGTTTGGCATTGTGTGCTATGCCGGCCCCGGTTGATAGTGCTGAAATGCCGTCTGTTATTTTGCCGCGTCGTGTTATTGGTGAATTGTCTAAATTATTAGAAGATGCCAATGTTGATGATGTGACGGTAGAATTGTCGGATACCAAGGCTCGTTTTACTGTTGGAACGGCTATTTTAACCAGTAAATTGGTTGATGCCCAATATCCGAATTATCGTGTTGTTATTCCAAAAGGAAATGACAAAATTGCTGTTATGGATAGAAAACAATTTGTGAATGCGGTTGATTTGGTGTCGGTTGCGTCTGTTGATAAGACCAAATCTGTCCAGTTAACATTTTCTACAAATAAATTGGTTATAAATGCATCCAGTCCAGATGCAGGGACAGCAACCCAAGAAATGGATATCGAATATAATGGCGACAGTTCGTTTACCGTTGTTTTCAATGTGAAATTCTTGTTGGATGTTGCGGGTCAAGTCGAAGGTGAAAAATTCCAAATGGAAATGCAGGATGCTTTATCCCCGACGACCATCAAATCCACAGATAAAAAGACGGATGCGCTGTTTGTTTTGATGCCAATGCGTATGTAATAAATTAAATTTTATGGATTCTTGTTGAAAAGGTTGTTCCTTATGTAGGTCTACTACGCTGCGGAATAACTTTTTCTTCCAATAATCTCATAAAATTTAATTTCTTGAAAAAATCGGATTCTTGTCGTGATTGCCGGTTTTTATGTAGCATTTGTACACTGCAAAACGTCAATCGTTTCCAATCGTCGCATAAAATTTAATTTATTCGATAATTGCTCATCTGATTGACTTTATTCTGAAAAAAATCGTTTGTTGTAAATTTTTCTTTTCAAATTTGTAATTTGTTGGTAATATTCGATTTCGTCGAAAAAAAGAGGAATATTTATGTCTTTAGAAAAAATGAATGCGGGTGCTAATCCGCCGAAACAGATGAATGCTATTATCGAGGTTCCAGAAAACGGATATGTGAAATATGAAATAAATAAAGAATATGGTTTATTGCGTGTTGATAGAATATTGCATACTCCGATGGCATATCCTGCGAATTATGGATATTTCCCCGGAACTTTGGGTGATGATGGCGATCCATTGGATTGTGTTGTTGTGTGTAATGCGCCTTTGCGGCCGGGTGTTTTGATAGAGGTGCGACCAATCGGTGCTTTGGTTATGGAAGACCAGGCCGGTGGTGATGAAAAGATTATTTGTGTGCCGATGGGAAATATTGACCCTTATTATTCTGATATTCAGACTTTGGCTGATTTGCCGGAAATTTTGAAGTCCAAGATTAAATATTTCTTTAAACATTATAAAGATTTACAACCGAATTCTTGGTCTAATGTTAAAAATTGGGTTGATAAAGAAGAGGCGGAACGTATTATTATGGAATCTGTGGATCGTTATTGGTTGCATAAACGTAATGACGCACAATAAAATTTCTTGCGTTTATCCGTAAGTTATTTATAATTCCAGAGTTAAGTTTTGAAACCAAGGGGTTAAAATTATGGCATCATATATTGCAAATGATATGCGTGTGGGTTGGGTTATTTCCCATAATGGTAAACGTTATTCTGTGACATCAATTACCAAGGTTAAACCGGGCAAGGGTGGTGCGTTTGTCCAGGCGGACTTGCGCGATATTGATTCTGGAAACAAAGGTGGCGACCGTTGGCGTGCCGAAGATCGTGTTGAAAAATTGATGGTCGAAGATTTAGAATGTCAATATTTGTATTCTGATGGGACAGATGCATATTTTATGAATTTGTCTGATTATGAACAATTCACAATGCCTGTCGATTCGTTGGGTGATCAAATGAAATTTTTGGCGCCAGAAATGATGGTTCGTGCCAATTTTGTCGAAGGTCATCCTGTGTCAATCACTTTGCCAAAGACTGTTATTGCAACTGTTGTTGAAACAGAACCTGCGTTAAAGGGGCAAACTGCAACGGGGTCTGGTGGAAAACCTGCGATTTTGGACAACGGTGTGCGTGTTCAAGTGCCAGTGTTTATTGAACAAGATGAAAAAATTGTTGTGAATACTGAAACATTGGAATATGTTGAACGTGCGAAATAATTAAAGTTTATTGTTTTGTTGTATGAAATAAAATTGGTGAATTTTTTTTCACCAATTTTTGTTTATTTGATTTTTTTTTTGATTAAAAATGTGATATAATGTGTTTGCGAGTGAATAAAAAACAAGATAGGGAATGTATTATGAAAAAACTAATGTTTTTTGTTGGAATAATGGCGGTTTGTTTATCTGTTAAAACCGTAAATGCGGAAATTGCTGGGGATACTTCTAGTTATCCTGAATATAAGGGTGAAGCCCAGACCGTTGGGGGGCAGACATATGCCGCTGGGTCGATAAAGAGCAATAAAATTACCGTGGCGACAACAAAGTTTGTTAATAACCATGCGGGTGTTGCAGATGGTGCTGTTCAAACACTGACGGACAGGGCAAACACAGATAAAGGGACGGTGACAACTAACGGTACGGATATTACCACGATGCAAGGGGATAGACAGGTTGTGCCGAATGATAATGTGTGTGATAATTTGGGGACTCAATACAGTGGTTGTGGATATATTGCGGCGGATGGCGCTGAAGCGGGGTCTAATGAAAAAACTAACTATAAGTGGGTCAAGATTATAGCACGACCGTAGTGATTAAAATTATGTGCTTTTAATGCAGGAAACGGAGAGAAAAGAAATGAAGAAAGTTGTTTTTGGATTTTTGAGTGCGTGTGGGATTTTATCAGTAGTTCCAGCCAATGCATTGCCGGCACATTGTGCAACAGGTGATGATGATACATGTACTGTTTGTGAATCGGGCTACACGTTAAATAATGGTGCGTGCGTGGTTTCAGAAATCAAAATTGCAACGACGAAATTTGTGGAAGGTGAATTTGAACCGGTCGAAACAAAATTGGCGGCAGCGATAGATATAGTTGATGACGTGGTAGAAAATACAATTGCTCAGGCGAGTGATATTAATGATTTACAAGCGGATAAACAAACGCGTCCGGCGGTTGGTTGCCCAGATGGAAAAAAATGTTTGTTGGTCAAAGATGCAAATCAAAATAATAAATGGTATGAAATTATCGATTGTGGTGAGACATTACCCAGTTTTGGTACTTATAACGGTGATAATGTTTATCCTGGGGTTTATGGTCCTGGTGAACCATGGGGGTATAGTGTTACTGGGCAAACAGGTGATAAGTTAATGTGTCGGTCGGAAGTGACTGCGATTGCGTGTAATAATAATGAATGGGTTACGCCATACAGTAATGCGTTGGTTTATGGGACTGCTCGACGGGTTGGTATTGTGGAACAGACACCGGGGACGGTTGTTAAATTGCCCACAAATGTGCAATCGGGTAATGTGTGTGTGTGTAAAGCGACCAGATACAGAATGTATACAGGTGATTTGAGAGTTCAAAGTCCGGCTGCAGAGATTGGGGATAGTCAGTCGATTTCTACGGATGACTGGTTTGTTGCGGGTGTTGTGTCGAATGATGAGGGATGTTTTAATATGTGTGGTGCGGACGCTCATCATGGTAGTAGTGTGAGTAAATTGAATTATTTGGCAGGTATTTCTAATGCGTGTATGGCGACGGTAAGTACAGCCCAGATATTGTAGGTGTCATACATTTTTTTGCGTGTGTTGTTACGGGGGATCGTGCAAATGGGGGTAGTACAGATACAAATTTGACTGTTCTCAAGGCGTATGTAGTAGCCATGGATACTGATATGAATTTTAATAATCCAGCAAAAGGGACAGGGTGTGGTGAATTGGCGCAGTCTGGGTTTGGAACTTTATATTCCGAAATTGCGGATGTGTGTATGTAGTAATAAAGAAAAAGTTTTGTGTGTGGGGACGGGGTTGTTATTTCCGCAACCCCGTATTTTTTGTAAAAAAAGTGTCGCAAAAAACCTAGGTTTTTTGACAAGTGTTTTTTTTAGTTTTTTTCAATTTTTTTAATTTTCGTTTTTTCTGTAAAAACAAAGGGTTATA
>JAGHVJ010000011.1 GCA_018064365.1 Candidatus Enterousia onthequi
ATAAGTATACTATTACACTCGCTATTCGGGCATAGTTCAGTCGGTAGAACAACGGACTGTTAATCCGTATGTCACTGGTTCGAGTCCAGTTGCCCGAGCCAAGAAATTCAAGGGGTTCAGCAGAATCCCTTTTCTTTTACTTTGGCGTTTGCTACCTATTTGCTACCCAAAACAGCTATTTTTATCAAGAAAAACACGCAAAAATTAAGTGCTATCCATAGTACTTCATGATAGACGTATGGTTTACTTTGGAATATACCCTACATTACCTTCTATGATTATTCCACATGGTCGATCAATCGCATTACAACTATGTTTTATTTTATTAATAACCCTATCACAACGTTTACTTTCCTCTATCGTCATCTCTTTTGCTTCTGGTAAGTTTTGTTTTTGCGATAAAAAACGGTAAATTTTGATAAAATTTTGATAATCTTTGTGTAATGCCCCATAATGCACCTCACCTCTATTCTGTTCAGACAGAACAAAATTCGCAGAAAAAGTCCTTAAAATCCCAGATTGTTGTAGCAAAAGAATATTATCAATACTTTCGTCATCTAAATTACTAAAACACCTGTTAGTAATGATAGAATATATATCACGCTTCAGTTGTTGTGTGTAATGTTTGACAAAATACCTTATATTTTCTGCGTATAAAACGTTGTTGATTTTAAATCGAATAATTGCTTGACCATCGATAATAAAGCCAGATTTGCTCCTAATAGTATTATCGCTCATAATTTCCATAAAACCATTAATGATTGCTATTATATTCCCCATATCAGAAATGATATTAACTTTATCAGAATTCAAAATTTTCCACGCTTGCTTTTGTTTTTCTTTCCTAGGCATAAAGACACTCACAAAATAAAAAACATATGCCGCTAAAATACTAAAACCAATGTTTTGCATTATACAAAACAAATACCCGTCTGTAAACAATGGAATAATTATAAACATTATAGACAACCCAAACACGCCATAAAAAAATAATTTTTTTTTAAACATACCTGTTACCATAACCACTTTTGACCTATTAACAACACAAAAAAAACGTTTCTACGCTTTTAATTTATATTTACGGCCTTTGTTTTGACCAATAGCGATTAGGATACCTTTATCAACCAGTGCAACAAACAACTGGCGGACACGTTGTGCCGATTTACCAGTCGCATTTATCGCATCAGACGCTGTAATTTCGCCATTTTTGCACAACAAAGGCATAAGCTTAATAATAAAGGCATTTTCTGTTTTATTTAATTTATCACTAATTATATCGCTAGCTTTTTTATCAAAATTAGCGATATTTATCGATATATCGCTAGGTTCTAGCGAATTATGCTCTCCAAGCAACAAATTGCCAAAGAACAAATACAGATATTTTGTTGTTCTTTTTACACCCGTTGTGACATTTTCATAATTTGCACGCACCAGCGCATTTCTGAAATATTCGGCATTATCTTTAAACAATTCATTATCTGCCATAAAACCTTTATTACGCAGGTATTTTATAGTGAATACGGCGATTGTGCGAGTATTGCCCTCGCGGAACGGATGAATCTGCCAAATTCCAGATACAAATTCCGCAATATGTTCAACCTGAGCCCGTTTGGTCAGGCCACTGTAATCGAACCGTTTTTCTTGTTCAAAATCATACCTCAGTGTTGGCATAACATCAATATGGCTGGCATAATGCACCGTATCATTATTTAAAACCGCTTCTTTTTTGGTAATATCTTCGCTGCGAACCTTGCCCACCCATTCGTCAGGCAAGACGTCTTGGAACAAATATTTATGGATATTCATTAGTGTTGGGGGTGCAAAAGTAAAGGATGAATTACCCAACAATTCTGCGATTCTGTTGGATACAAGGTCGGCCTCTTTGGTATTCTCGCCCTGAGCGTGCCCTGCATCTGTCTGATAATACTTATGTAGGCTTTCATATACTTTGGCGTGGCTCAACTTGCCGTCAATATTGTCACGTGCCACTTGATATAGGTATTTAGACGGTTGCAAACCATCTACTTTTTGTAGTCCAATAGCAATATCCCAGTTACGGGCTTTCTCTTTTTTAGATGGGTCACGAACCGTTTTATACTCACTAACAAAATCAGAAACTTTAACCATTTGTTGTGATTATAACCGGATTTTTATAAAAAGTATATATTTTTATTTAGCAAAAAGCTTGCCAATTCAATGTTATTAAATAAAATATACAAAAAAAGGATAGAGCATGAAATTAAAAGAAAAATACCCAGAATATTATAATATTTATGATGCATGTGTTTATATTGCATTTGGATACAAGACAATGTCACCAGAATTGGAGATCCTACATAAAAACTTGAAAAACCGTATACATCCTCAAGCTCGACTTGAATACAAACAATTCAGAGAGTGCATACAAACTGCAGTAAACTTGCTTATTGATGATGCAAAAGAACATACAATAACGTTAAAAGGCACAGTAAAAGATCATTCGAATACTCATATACAAATCCCGATAAAACAACAATCGAATGTAACAAATTTTCTATTCGATTTACCAGATCAGATTTTATGCGATGGTATCATATATACAAATGTTAAAATCGATCTCAAGTCACTCGAGCAGTTATACGCGAAACCCTTGTATCCCTATAAGCCCAAGAAACAGAAGATAAAAACAGATTCTCTGTGGCAATCTGGTTACACAACACCGTACATAATAATTATGGCAGAAACCATATCAGAAGAAAAAATAAATGAAAAAAATCAGTCGAAGAAAGAGTTTCTAAAGAAAATTATTTCAACAAAAATGGAAAAATACGGCTTGCCAAAATCTGACAACCTAGCTGATGCTATGGCCACACTAATAAGATTACCAAAATCACAAAAAGGTCGCAGTAAAAAATAAAAAAACATATAATAATGGTGCTTTTTTATAGGGGGGTATGGTATTACCCCTTTTTTTATTGGTTTTATGCATTATACCCAATGGGGTGACCCCATTATTATATTTATGGGTGAATGGCTTTTGAGCATTTTCAAGCTGTATTTATTTGTATATATTTAAGTCGAACAAGCAAAGGGCTTATGTATCAATATGTAACCAAAAGGATTTAATATGACCCCAAATTCAAAAATTTTACTCACCCAAAAAGAAGCAGCAGAATATTTAAATACAACTGTTGGGACTTTGAACACATGGCGACATTATGGCAAAGACAAAATTCCTTTTGTGCGTTGGGGTAATCGCATTCGTTACCGCAAGGAAGATTTAGATGCTTGGATTCAAGCACAAATTGTTCGCCCAAATAACTAATAAAAATATTTTAACAAATCAACCAGTATACGCACGTGCGCAAAAACAAAGGGAATATAAATGCAAAAAGAACTAGATTTATACCAAGAATACGCAGATATGATGGCTTTAGAAAATGGAGATTATTACAACACAGAAGAATTTGGTAAACAACTGGCTAAAAGTCCTGTGTGGAAAACCATGGACAAATTGGCAGCATATGAAGAAAAACTGTTAAAACGCGCATTAAAGGAACTCAAAACCAAACAAGAATGGCGCGATTTGGAAGCGGACAACATTCGGGTTAAAGCAACTGGTGCAATGAACCAAATGTCAGCTTTTGCGTTACTGGATCGTTATAAAGATAAAATTCAACATACTTATAAATCCGAAGCATGGTTTAAAGCCAAAATGGACGAATGTGATAAGGTAATTGCAGAAACAAACGCTTGGAAAACTGATAGTAAAAAGAAATTCAATATATTGAAACATTGGCGCAATGAAAGGGTTAGATTTAAGCTTGGCTACTGGCGAGCCATACAAAAAAGCAACAGATATGAACGATTAATCCGTAAGTGGGAAAGCATCTGTTACCAGATAGAGCTTGCTGATATTGCAAAGGAAATCGAGGCAGAAAAACGTGGTATTGGTAATAAATATGGTTATAACCCATTTATGCAATCCCGCGCAACCGCCACGGGAGTATTTACAGACGAAGAGGCTTAATATGACAGTATATGCATATTTACGTGTTAGTACGGATACCCAAGATACCGAAAACCAGCGCACAGGTGTTGATGCTAAAGCACGTGCGCTGGGGATATCGATAGATAAATACATTGTTGACGATGGCGTATCTGGAATCAAAGCCCCAGGGAAACGTGCATTGGGTGGGCTGCTAAAAAAACTGAAAACTGGCGATATAATAATTTGCAGCGAAATTTCCAGACTCGGCAGAAAATTATTTATGATTATGGAAATACTACAAAAGTGCATGAATTGTGGGGCAAAATTATATACTGTGAAAGACAATTACGAACTGGGCGACAATATTCAGTCTAAATGTTTGGCTTTTGCTTTTGGTCTTTCTGCAGAAATAGAACGCGATTTGATATCCCAGCGCACCAAGGAAGCAATGGCTCGCCGCCGTGCATGCGGCTTGTATACCGGGCGAAAATTAGGTGCTAAAAACCTGCATCATAAATTAGACGGCAAAGAAAATATCATAAAACAAATGTTATCTGATGGATTTTCTCGCAGAAAAATAGCGAAAAAACTAAAAGTAGCTTCAACAACTATTAACACATTTGTTAATAATATGTAATATTATTTGCTGAGCCCCAACTTCTCTCAAGGGGATTATAGCACAATCACAGATAAAAATCAATATATCATTGCACTTTATTGCCCCTGGGTAAAACAGGTCAGTCCCACATAACTTTACGGTGGATTTAAATGGCAAAACATACTATGCTTCGTGCAAAAGAACTCAAAGATGACGAATTTTATACATGTTATAATGAAGTAGAGAAAGAATTGAATCAATATGCCAAATATTTTAAAGGAAAAGTAATTTATTGTAATTGCGATGATCATTATGGAATTGGTAAAGGGACGCCTAAATCAAATTTTATAAAATATTTTGCAGATAATTTTGAAGCGTTTGGCATTAAAAAGGTAATCGCTACACATTATGAAAAAAGCAAAAAATCTACAATGTATATTTTAGACAAAGATAATACTGGCGATGGGATTATTTGTAGTGAAGATATTGAGGAAATTCCCTTGCGTGAAAATGGAGATTTTCGGTCAGCTGAATGTGTTGAATTATTACAACAGGCTGATATTGTGATTACAAATCCTCCTTTTTCATTATTTCGAGAATATATTGCACAATTGATAGAATACAATAAAAAATTTATTATCATCGGTAACAAAAACGCCATCGCATATAAAGAAGTTTTTCCTTTAATAAAAAACAATAAAGTATGGCTGGGATATAATTCACCATGTCATTTCATTTACAACAACAAACTTACAAAAAAAGTTAATGGTTTAACACGCTGGTTTACAAATTTACTAACAACTAGAAGAAACGAAAAATTAGAAACAGGAAAAACATATTATAATTATGAAAACATGTATCCAAAATATGATAATTTTGATGCTATAAATGTTAACAAAACGTCCGATATTCCTATGGATTACGATGGTATTATCGGAGTACCAATCACTTTTCTAGATAAATACAATCCAAATCAATTTGAAATTATAGGTATGGGCACTGGTGATACAGCAAAAGAACTTGGCATATCTAAAAATTATCGTGGGCGAACCGATTTATCTATAACGGTAGATGGAATAAGTAGTTGTCCATATAATAGGTTATTAATTCGTAAAAAAAAGGATAATTAAAATGACCATGAGAGCAACCTTGTTAGAAAATTTGACAATTCGTGACCTTGTTAACGGATATCGTGATTCTGGGGATAACGGCGTGGTTGCGTTGGGTGGTAATTTGAATGTACGACCAGCATTTCAGCGAGAATTTGTATATGCCCCAGACGACCGTGATAGAGTTGTGAAATCAGTATACAATAACATGCCTCTAAATGTTATGTATTGGGCGAAAAACCCCGATGGAACATACGAAATAATAGACGGCCAACAACGAACTATTTCTATATGTCAGTTTGTTATCAACGATGACGGTAACGGGAATCCAATAGCAATTAATTTTGATGGTAAACGCACACAAACTTTTGCAGGATTATCGGAAGAAAAACAACGAGAAATTTTGGATAATTATAAACTACAAATTTATGTATGTGAAGGTACCGACGATGAAAAATTAGATTGGTTTCATACGATAAATATTGCTGGTAAAATTATGGAAGAACAAGAATTATTAAATGCGGATTACACTGGGCCTTGGTTAACATCAGCAAAGTCGTATTTTTCTAAGAAAACAAATAATTTAGCTATAAATTCTGCATATTATAATAATGACAATAAAAATACACTGCTTGCTTTGACTCCTGATGATGCAAACCGCCAGGCTCTGTTGAATTTGGTTTTGCATTGGATAACAGGTTCTGAGAATATGAAAGATTCTGGGTTAGTAAAAAATTATATGGCAGCCCACAGGTTTGATGACAATGCCGACGAAATGATAAATTATTACAAAGCTGTGATAAATTGGGTCAAAATAACATTTAAAGAATATAGAAAGGATATGAAAGGATTAGGATGGGGATTTTTATACAACAAATATCATGACAATTCTTATATACCAGAAGAAATAGAATCTACGCTACATAATTTATATGAGCAATTTGAAAATGATGGTGATGGGATGCATAAGTCCGGGTTTTATGAGTATGTATTATCAAGTGATAGAACGCTGATATGGAAACGCATATTTAGTGAAAAGCAACAAAAACAAGCCTATCAAAACCAAAACAAACGTTGCGGTGGCCGTTGTGGTCGTGAATTGCCCTTTAATCAATTAGAAGCACACCATAAAATCGCTTTCGCCGATGGGGGAACAACTACTATAGATAATTGTTTGATGTTATGCCACGATTGTCATGCAGATATAACAGCAAAACAAAATCATAAATAAACATATTCTTTGCATATTTTATCAAATTTATGTAAAATTCAACTATGCTCAAGATATCAAAATCTGATTATGTATTAGGAATTAAGTGTCCGAATGCGTTGTGGTTCAAAAAGCACCGCAAGGATTTAAGCCCAGTGATAGATCAAGCCGTGTTGGATACAGGAAATATGGTTGGCGAACTGGCACGTAGTCGTTTCCATGGCGGCATCAATATTACTGCTAAACCATGGGAAGCCGAGGCCATTACCCAAACAAAAAGTGCCATGACCGAAAACGTCCACTATATTTATGAGGCGACATTGGAAACAGATACCGGTGCATATTGTGCTGTGGATATTCTGCGTAACAATAATGACGGGTCTTGGGATATTATAGAGGTCAAATCAACCACCAGCCCACGCGATTATCACCTAATCGATGCGTCATTCCAACGTTATGTCTTCACTCAATGTGGGGTCAATATCCGGAATTGCTATATACTGACCTTGAACCCTGAATATAGCCGGCATGGCGCATTAGACATTTATGAATTGTTTACATTGCACGATATCACAGATAATTTACAAGATGCCGATACGGTACAGTCTGAAGTGGCACGCATTCGTACAATTTTGGATGGACCGGAACTGGGTATTGCAATATCCAAAGTGAAGTGCAATCGGTTTTATGAATGTGGTTATAAACGCCATTGTTGGCGAAACATTCCTGAATATTCTGTTTTTGATGCATTCAGGGGGGCGACAGCCGATGAAATTTATGCTGAATACGGTGCAGACCTGCGAAATATTCCAGCCGAAGTTCGCAACAAACAAATGCACCAAGGAGATATAGAAGCGTTCCTGGATAACGTAGATGTTATTAACAAAGACATTTTGCGTAATTTTACAAATAACTTGCGCTGGCCTTTGTATTATTTGGACTATGAATCAATAATGCCGGCTGTACCTATGTTTGATAATTCAAGACCGTATCAGCAGATTTGTTTCCAATTTTCTTTGCACGTACAACGAACCCCAGGGGGCGAGTTGGAACATTACGAATACCTGCACCATGATCCAAAGACCGACCCTCGTCCAGGATTGATTAAAAATTTGATTACAACAATTGACAATACCGGTTCGGTGATTGTTTATAACCAAGGATTTGAACAAGGTCGCAACAGTGAAATGGCACGTGATTTTCCTGAATATGCAGGCCAATTGAACGCGATAAATGATCGTATGGTTGATTTGTTAATGCCGTTCAAGAAACGCGGTCTTTATCGACCATGTCAAAATGGTAGTGCATCAATTAAACAGACTTTACCCGCATTCGTACCAGAGATGTCATATGCCGATATGGGTATTCATAACGGTACCGAGGCCAGTGCACAATTTGTGGATTTTATGGCAGGTAAACAAACACCAGATGAAACTAAGCAAATGATGACAAATTTGCACGAGTACTGCGGTCAAGATACAATGGCAATGGTCCGGTTGCTTGAAGTGATATTCAATATATTAAGCAAATAAAAAGTGCCAACTGGCACTTTTTATTTATCGTCCTGCATATCTGGGCGCATATCAAATAAGCGCTTCCCTTTATAAAAGAAGTGTATAAAACCATTTGTTGGACGGCCGTATTTTTTATTTGAGACATTTGATATAGCAGTTGGCGTTTTCCCTTTATATGATATTTGGTTTTTATCGTCTTTAACAACCGCCCATTCGTTAGGATTATTTTCGAATAAAATCTTAGTGCCCTTTTTCAAACCTATCATTGCAAACGTGGTGTTTGGACGCCTCATGGTTTGTTTTTTACCATCAACAGTGATTGTTATTTTTTCGGTTTCTTTATCAGTCACAACTGCAACTCCCTTCAATTTTTTGGCAAAATTCATTGCTTCTTTTATACAGCCACTCCAGAAAAATTCTGTTCTTCTGCCAGATGCCGAAAAATGTCTAAATTTATCGAATTGTTCGTGGAGGCTTTCTTCCACCCAATCACAATCTTCACAAGCTAATACCATCAGATAATCAAAATCTTCTGGCACATTACTGGCCGACAATCCACGTTCTTCAACAACTGACTTAGTTGTCTTTCCAATTTTTGTTAGATGCTGAAAAGCAGAATTTCTTGCAAAATATACCAACCCTTTCGCCATATTCTCCCCTTTTGATTCTTTAAAGGCATTATATCATATTAATCTGAACTTTTATAATGTAATTTTATTATTTGAATTTTACATTTATTTTTCCTTTCTGTGCATCTATTTCTAAAAACATCCTATACGGTATTTACACACATTTATTAGTAATTTGCTTGATTAATAGGGATATTTTGCCATAATTGGGCAGGAATTAACTTTTTCGAGGTAAAAACATGCTAAAAAAGGCTAAAAAAACTACTATTACAAAGCCATATTTTATTATGGACAATGAAAAGTTGTTCAGACCGAGTTCTGCGGCAATTCAGGACATTAATAAAGAAACTGAAGATTTATTAAATGCGTCTATATATTCAAACGCTATAAAGAAGGCAATCGAAAATACCCCTATAAACAACGGTACTTTTATCATGGGTCTGTTTGGCGAATGGGGTATCGGCAAGTCAACTATTATCAAAAATGTCAAAGAAGAGTTAGAACAACAAAATAAAAAAAGAATATAAATTTGTTGTGTACGATGCATGGAAGTTTGTGAAAGATAGTTTTAGACGGGCATTTTTATTGCATTTAATCGATGAATTAAAGCTAAAAAAAGAACCATATGTTGAAAAGTTGTATACAAATAAATCGGAAGAACAGGAAACAAAACTTACTTACAATTCAAAAAAGTTTTGGTTTTTTATTGTATTACCTTGGGGGCTCTGGTTAGTATTGACAATTATCGGTTTTTGTTACTTCTATGAAGATTCTGTCATCGTTTCTGCACTATGCAACAGTTTTGTAATACCTTTTGCGCTAAATCTTATTTATTCGTTCAGGTTTGTTTTTGATGAATTAAAAACAACCAAACAAACCCATGCCTTGTTCTCAGCAGAACAGTTTACAGAATGTTTTTCTGATATATTAAAAAAAAGCCTAAAAAATACAAATCCTATAAAACGCTTCCGCAACTGGGTTTGTGGCACACCTCGTTTAGATAAATTGATTATTGTTATAGATAATATTGACAGATGCAATCCAGAAACAACTTATGAACTTTTGAGCACGATCAAGACATTTTTAGTCAATCACAATGATTTAATTTTGATAATACCTGTTGATGAAGGCGCGTTATGTGAGCATCTGCAAAAGAGATTTGATAATAGACCCGATAGGTCCAAAGAATTTTTGCGTAAAATTTTTAACCTAGAAGTACGTATAAAGCCATTAGAAACTGTAGAACTTTATGGTTTTGCCAGCAAAATCAATCAAACCTACAATCTTGGTTTTTCTCCAGATGCCATAGATATAATATCAAAAGAATATGCATCCAATCCAAGAAGAATTATACAATTTTTTAACAATGCCAGAACAGAATGGGATATCATTGTGCAAAGAATAAAAGAATTTTCAGAACAAGATATCGAATTGGCCAAAAATGCGATGTGCAAACTACTGATCATTAGGGAAGAATGGCCCTTCTATTATGAACAAATAAGAAAAGCACCAGAAAAACTATTAGTGGGACAATACAATACTAAAACAAGTGATAAAAATATTGATGCCTTGAATGTGTTCTTAAAATCGACAGAATTCTACCCATTGTTAAGAGATGAATCCAAATTAAACAAGATAATATCTAACAATACCATGTTTGATGATTTGCCTATACAAACGCTGACAGATTTAAAGTCATTAGATATTAAACAAGTTGCTAATTTTGTTGAAAAATCTGATGACAACCAATCTAAAATCATTAAATATATTGAAAAAGAATTAACAAACTCTTTACGTCGTGATATTACTGGTACTAGTGCCTCCTTATTTAAATTTATATTGCAATTAAATGGAGTTGTTGAAGGAATTTCTAATCCAAATAACATTCGTTTAAAGAATGTGTTAAAGGGCCATATTTGTCCGATTATTTCTACAATGTTAGATAAAACTCCTGTAGAGGATTTTGTTGACGATTTGACATGTTATATAAATACGTTAATCCAATCTGGACAAACTTACTTATTCACAGAAATCATGAATGATTGTATATTACCTACAATTAAACTACCAAACAATTCAGATGAATATGAACCCACAAATACCGATTGGTTGTATGCACAACTTATAAAAGGCATTGTCGACAAAACATTGTTTAATAAATATAAAGAAAGTTTTTGCGCATGGAAACTGTATATACCGGATGATCTAATTGATATTAATGATATTACAAAATCCGATCTACAACACTTTATTACAGATGATTTTCAGGAACAGCTCATAAATAGAATGAGTCTAGCAAACGATAACGAAACAACAAATTTAAAAACAGTTACATATCTATTATCTAGTTATAAACAATCTTCTGCTTTAATAAAAAAAGTTTTTAATCAACTGAACCAAATATATCCAAACTACGCTGTGGGACAAAAAAGCAGAAGTGTAAAATTACTTAATAGCATATTGCCTGCATTGCAAAACACTAAGCCACAAAACTTTGTTTCAGAAATTGCATCATTAATACTCAAATTACTATCATATAGGCAATATGGCTATAACATAGCATCCAATGAAACTTATGCAGATAAAGATGAATGCATTAAAATGATGGAATTACTGTGCAAAATTCTTAATTTTACATTAGATAAAAATATATCTCATAACGTCTCTAATGAGCTTAATAATACTTTGATGTCTTACTTGAAAATCCTTGTAACACGTACCACAGATTTGCAATCTGATTTGCTTGCATTAATTAAAACACACGTTACTAACCCTAATGCTGCAAAATGGCGTTTAGCTGATTTGATTTTTGGAAAAAAGACTTATAATGAAGATTATTGTTATATAGTAAAACATATTGTTACATGGCACTTTATTGAAACCGATAAGACTTCTCCAGACTATTGGTGCATCAAAGACGACCTACTCGCAAAAGAATTACAAAATTTATTATTAGAATTCAAAACAATAGAATCAACAAGAAAAATTTTATTAACGGATTTGATTACCTATTTGACCGATGAGCGAAAAAATTGTGTTCGGCATGTAATGCAAACACTGAATGATAGTGCGATTATAGACAATTTGCCAGATATAGCTAAAAAAATTGCTTTACAGCACATATATGAAAATTTAGAAGCGTACGAATCTGATACTCATATGTTAAAATTAATCGCACAAAATGCAGATGCAGAAATTATAAAAGATTTGGTAGAAAATGTAATACTGAAAAAAATGATTGCTCCTGACACAAAGGCAATCGCATTGGATGTTTTTGAATGCATCCCAAAAACCAAGGCATCAAAATATAGACAAAAAATAAATGCACTAAAATAAGCATTGTATATGCTTTGCTTTGTTTTTACGTGTTTTTTTAGCAACACAGTGGATATATGTTAGTTCTTAACGACCATCGACAAATTCCAACATTTTATCAGCGCCACGTTGGATAGAATCGCGGATTGGGTCCATGGTCAAGCGAGAATAAACCTGCGTCGCTGCGGTTGTTTTGTCGCCAAGTGCCTTGCCAATAATATGCAAACTTGCACCAGTTATTGCTTGATAGCTTCCGAACGTACGACGTAAATCATGGATACGCATATCTTCGATACCAGCACGTTCTAACAAGGCATACCACGGCCGATGCAAATCCTCGAAATGCCCGCTCTTACTACCAGCATTGCTTGAAAACACCCAATCATCCGTTGCGTGCTGGCGCATGTCTTTTAAGATATCTAAAGCCTGTGTTATCAGAGGAATTCGCTGTGGGTCGCCGTTTTTAGAATCTGGGAACAAAACATGTCCAAGATCTAAATCCACATTTGACCAGCGCATTGATAACATATTTTGACGACGTTGACCAATATACAGCGATAACAAAACATAGTTTTTAAATACTTCGTTTGCTTCTTCGTTAAGCGCCGCGAAGAAACGTTTAATCTCATCGGGCAACAAGAAACGATCACGAGATCTTTCTCGGAACATTTTGATTCCGACAGCTGGATTGCCGTGCCGGGATGGATACCCCCATTCTATTGCCTTGTTATACATATGCTTTACCAGCGCAAGCGTACGATTAGCCGTATAAAGACTTATTCTGTCACACAAGCCCGCATGCATGCGTTCCATATCTGCCCTGGTTATACTTATCATTTTACGGTTATGAAATTCACCAAGATAATTACGGAACATTGTTTCAGCTTTTGCTTGGCTTTTTGGACGGGTATATACCTTAACATGTCGTGGAAAATATTGGGTATTAAAGAATTGTTTTAATGTCATGTCACGCAGTGTTTCATTACGTTCTTGACTAGGATCATTACCTTTATCTGCTTCCGTTCGCAATTCACGAGCTTTCATCCTGGCATCAACCAGTTTAGTTACGCCAACCCTGCCAATCTTAACCCGTTTTGGAACACCCAAGAACTTAGTGTAAAAATAGTATGTTTTAGTACCACCATATGTTATCATTACACACAACCCAGCCTGACCAGTATCATAATATACAGCCGCTTTATCATCTGTTGGAACAGGCAGTTCTAACAAGTTTTTTTCTGTAAAATTTATATGGTTATTTGTCATTTTGTTTCACCTGTTTTTTCAAATTTTCCATCTAAAATGTCTTGCAGCCTATTAACCATGTCATGACGAGGTTCTGTTTGCTTAACAGCCGCATATAAACCATCCCAATAATCATGTGCCAAAATATGTGCCATACTTCGTACTTCTAATAAGAAATCTGCATCTTTTTCATACAAAACAAAATACACATAACTCAATACATCTAATACAAATTTTGTGGCACGCATCAAATCTTTACAATAGACCATGATTTCAGCATTTTCTTCCGTATTATGACAAATAGAATCTCTAAAAACTTTTAGTCTTTTTGCACCGTCGCTCTCGATTAATTCTTCATATGTTTTTGATAAAAAATCCATATCAGCTTTCCAAGAAGGGAACCTGTCTTTGAATAAGTCGGAATTTTTATCTAGCTGTTTAATAATGGTATTAATATTTATCTTATCCTTACCAGACGGTTCTATCAATTTCTTAACAGACAATATTGTTCTTTGACGAATAGAGTAGAAAGAATACCTGTATAAATGACAACCATTATCTGGATACGAACACTTCATCCCCATAAGAAATATAACCGTATCAATGTACGCATTTATAGCATCTGCGCACACCCTATTAAACATTGTTCTTAAATCGTCTTTCATTTTGTCTCCTGGTTATTACATCCGTATGTCATTTTTGCTACCCTTTTGCTACCATGAACGTTTTTTGCTACCAATTTTCGTTTATTATCATTAATTGCATATTAGCCGCAACACCGCAGAATATCAAGTAAAAATTAAAAATATTAAGTTTTGTTAAAACCACCAAAAACGCACTGTTAATCCGTATGTCACTGGTTCGAGTCCAGTTGCCCGAACCAAGAGTTTTTGAATATAATGAACCCCGCAGAAATGCTGGGTTTTTCTTTATCCTGATTGTTTTTTGAATCAAATGGCTTGGGTTTGTTGGGAGCGATCATTTCCAAGGCAATAACATTCGAAAAGCCCCAGATTTCCAACACTTTGTATCACCAGTTAAAAATCAAACGGAGTAAAAATTATGTTGTTTGAAAAGTGTGATACGCCCTGTGGTACATTTGGACCAAAACCACGAATAATCTTGCGTAAAAATATCTTCTATTATATGATTGAATTACCATACGTTAACGGTAAAAGACGCTTCTTCAGAAAATCGCTACATACTGATAACTATTTTGAAGCACGCCAAATCGTTAAGATGTGGATAACCCAAGGATTGAATATGCGTACACCAAAGTTTCCAGTTTTTGAATATCCGTCTGATCGTCAGATGTATGATATGAAAAAACAAGCGAAATCGATATATAAATCTGGCAATTTGTGGTCTGAAATTCGTCGATTGTTGGAATTAACACACTTTGATACACCTAACATTAAAATGTGTACGGTCAGCAAATTAGATCCGCTTGAACCCTTTGAATTATCTAAATCTAATGATCCGAAAACCGTTGAAATGTTGTTGGAATTAGATCCTTATGCACAAAGGGAAATGATAATTAAAGAACGTGAAATTGCTGTATTAAAGCGTGAAATGGCGATTGCAGAACGCGAACAAAAACAAGCCGAACGGGAACAACAATTTTATCAAAAACAACAAGAATTTGCAGATATGCAAAAAACGTACCAACAGATGCAATACGTAAGATCTGCAAGTATAGATTTTCTGCAAAATCAAAACGTTATCCAACCTGCTAAACCAGATAAAAAATTAGATTTGATAACGATCCAAAGTGTTTTAAATCGTTTTGCGTTTAAATGTGGTGAAACAAAAGAAGAAACGCAAAGAAAGCAAAAGATTATAACGAAGTATTCAACCGAAGCAGGATTAACACTTGATGATGATTACTCAAAGTTTCATAATGCAACAATGCTGACCACTATTTTCAATTTGATAATAAATAATCCAGACATCAAAGGTGATCAAAAAAGGAAACACGCAAGATGGATCAAAGAATTTGTTAATTTTGCAGCCCAGGTTCATCCTGATTTGTATAAAACGAACATTTTGGCGTATTTACCAGATATTGAAGGTACTAAAAAATCAGAAAAGACCCCACACGACCCATACAGCGAAGAACAATTGATGCAAATTTTCAACCCAGAATATAAATTCTTTGAAAAACACCCTGATTTTTATTGGGGTTGTATGATTGCGTTATTTACTGGCGCCAGATTAAATGCGACTTTTACCCTGCAATACAAAGACATATTTCAAAAAGACGGCATTTGGTGTGTTCATTTCGTTGAAGATTGTCCGGGGGTTAAAAAATTAAAAACAGAAGAATCTGAACGATTGATTCCGATACATTCTGCGCTGGTAAACATGGGATTTATTGAATATCTTAACCGCCAAAAGATTAAACGCAAAGCTACAGATACAGATTTTATATTTCCGGTGTGTTTAACATCTGGCGGAAAATTGAATACCCACATACCAAGAAACTTTTTCAATTTTATAACCCAAATTGGTATTAAAGATGCTGCAAGTGGCAAATATGATTTTCACAGTTTCCGCAAAAATGCTAATATGCGGATGGAATCTTGCGGTATCATCCGTTCATATATCGATAAATTAATCGGTTGGTTAAGCAAAGGTAGCGAAGGCGAACGCTCGTATTCGAATTACACAATCAAACAATTATCAGATCAGCTGGAATTATTAAATTATGATTTCCTGCAGGACGAGTTCGATTACTGGCGTGATGTGATGTCAAAAAAATAAATTCCAAAAAAACGCGCTTTAGGGACTTTTTATGCCATTTGCATACATCGAATTCAGTACGTTGTGCGATTTTTGATGTTCCGCCAGTTAAGATTTTGTGTCGTTGTTGTATCTAAAAAAAATTAATTTCTCACTTAAAACTATAGTTAAAAATATAATAACCCATTGATTTGCCATCAATTTTTTATTTTTTTATTTTCTATTATTTTTTACTTTTTTTATTTTTTACCCAAAAATGAAAAAATAAAAAATAATTTTTACCAATATTAAAATTTTCCACAAAAAACGCCTTTCTGCTTCAAGCAAAACAACCGATTGAGAACACAACACATTATTTTGCTTTACAAAGTATTTTTTTGATGATACGATAGTAATATATACGAAAGTTAAGTAGTAACTCAACTTAGTATGCGTTTGATCTGTATATGAAAAACATTCGTTAAATATGTTTTAATATATAAGTTTATGTGCTTATGCATTTTTATGATGGGTTTTTTATACCCTATTTTTTTTTACGTTCTTAAAACCAATTTCCCAATAAACAGTGTAGATAGCTAGTTATATAATAGCACTTTTTGTGCTTTTTTTTATAAACCCGGGCCTTTTTGGCCCTTTTTTCATTTCTAAAAATCAATCTCAACATATAAAGGAAACAAGCCATGAAATACGAAAAAGTACCTGCAACAAATGCAAACGAAAACGATATTGCAGCATATTGTGCAAACAATAATATCGAAATCAGTCTGGGCAATGCTCACGATGTAACTATGAGAACTTTTAAACTCAACCCCATTATGCAACTTGATTCATATGGGGTGCCTCATAATGTAACAGAAAGAGTCGCTAGGTTTATAGAGTGCCAACCGACCACAATTGCACGTATTGCAGAAAAAACTGAACTTATAAAAGTCGAATTACAACAAGAAAACTTTCGAAAAAATATTCAAAAAGCATAAATTGATGCGATTCCAGATTTGACAAAATTGGTCAAAAATCTTTACCGCTTAAATATTGTGGATGAAAACAGCTATTTAGCTTTGGTCTGTTTTCTTATGCAACTCAAATATTCGCGTGATCAAGAAATTCCAACAAATGATAAAACTTGTGTATTTTTCAACGGTGTGGCACGCAATGGCAAATCTGCAACAGCAAAAGCAATTTGTGATATAGAATCACAATATGGAAATGTGTTTAAAGCACAATCTGGAAAACTTTTAGAATCAACTCACGAAGAACAAGTTTGGAAAAGCCATTTAAATTATTTTGATGAAGTAAAACCAACAGATATTGATCGTGAATTGTTATTAACTATTGTTAACGGTGGTGAAGTCGAAATTAACCCTAAAAATAAAAAACCCTATAATTATCACGTTAATACCAACAATATATTCACATCTAATGATCAAATAAGTTTAAAACAGCGTCGTGTATCGATTATTAAATTTGGCAACAGATTAAGTGGACGACCTTTAGGGGCAGAAGCTTTAATTGATATTGTAACCAATATTATTAATTCGTTACCAAGTTTTGATCATTATTATGATTTATACGATATTGTTTCCGTTTATAATGAAAATCGTATAAACGCGTTAGCGATATCAAATATTATCACATATATATCTGAAAAATTTGGTTTTGTGAATGCTTCAAATGAGATTTCTTTAACCAGCAATCTAACTTTCGCACCACATGATATATATAACTGTGTACAGAACGTTTTTACAAAACAAATCATTACATCAGAACGTAAAGAAGCTATACGAACGGCCTTAAATTATTTGGAAGAACAAAATTTGATTCATCGTATTGAATACGATTACTGCTCCACCAAATATTATAGTGTAGACGCTCGAAGTTATCTAAAAATCATGGAGATTTATAACGACATAAACACCAAATATGAAACAAATATTAAAGTCACAGAATCTGATCTTTATCAAAGTTTATCCAGATTCTTTGATAACGTTTCAGCAACAAATTTAACAGAAACACAAGGAGAATAAATTATGCTTAAAACAATTAATATGGATTTGGGAAAACCCCTTCTTGAAGAAATGAAGTTACATAAAGAAAATCAACTGGTGATTACAGCCGACACGATAGCTAAAGGGAATATGCTTTATCATACTAATCTTAAGCAAATACTTAAGTTTATTTTGCAAAATCCGAAGTTTGAAATGGCAGCAAACAAAGGTTTTACTTTAGAAGATGTATTAAAACGTTATATAACTAAAGATGTTTGCACGTATATTTCATGTAATTTCATATTAAACTTTTTAGACGAACAACTTCCAATTAGGGAGCTTATTGAAGATTATGTAAAAGAATTATATATGAACACCCTAGGTTTGAGCGACGAAAAAACCATGGAAATTTTCGAAAACTACAAAATACACAATATTTCAATGGGATGTCCACCTGGTGTAACGATGGAAGATAAATGGTCTTTCCGGCAACGTAAAAAGCGGGAAAAGCAGCAGGCGATAGCAAAATACAAAAAGGAACAACGCGAAAAGAGAAAATTGGCTCATTTGCAACATTTATATGACACTACCCCACATTAATTATATTACGGAACAAAATATCTCAAAAAATATGTTCTATGTAATATATGGGTTGGTTGGTGTTATAGGCTGTAAATCGCTATTTCTATTAACCGCCTTGTCTGTAAAACATAAAAAGCGCTGAAAATACTGTAAAAAAACAATACAGAGATTCAAGTAAGCGTTTGTAATGTTTATATCGCGTAATGTTTATATCGCGCGCAAAAAAATTAAAGCAATCGAGGACTAATAAAAAATGACTACGAATACTAAAATAAGCCTTAATTCCAACACAACCATCCAAACAAAAAGTATATTATATTCGTGGTTAAATAATATTAGTCCTCAATTTTTTTTATCAATTCAACTTCCCAAGCACCTTCGTTCAACAGATTTGACAAAATCCAACAAAAATTTATTAAAAATTATGCTAAAATTTGAGAAAATATCATTAAAAAGACATTGGAATAAAAAACACATCCCTTTTATTGCTTTTTCAGAACACGGGAAAGCACGAACTTGGCATTACCATGTATATATTTATAGCTGTTCCTTTAGTTTTTTTAAAATAAAATCAATAATTAATGATGTTTCAACAGAATTAAATTTACCCCCTGAAGTGCTACATGTTGAACCCATATCAACAACTGGAGTATATCCGTATACATCCAAAGAAATTATTGCTGATATTAATTACCACTTTGATTCAGACCGTATAATTACATCAGAATTTTTATTTAATCTTCCACCTATATCAATAAAACATATTCCATAATCACAGAATCAGGTCCAGAATCACAGAAATTAAAATTTTGATAACTTATACATCGGTCAAAATTAGAGCAATTCAGGATCAATTATTTGCAAAGTAATTAAAAACCACCAATTTTTATCTTGGTGGTCTTTTTTTTTATACATTTATGATGTTCACACTCATTGCAATGTTATTATCTTTTAATTTTTGCCGTGCTATCTTTGCCTGTTCATACGTAAAATATAATTCAGGTAGTTCAATCCCATTTGCAACAAGTTTAAAGCAAGTGCAATTCATATCATCCCCCTTTATTGCAATATTAAAACTTCTTTTTTATCTGTATCTGAATCAGTATCATCATCGTCATCATCCACATCAACTAATTTATCCATACGGTGATAACTACTGTATTCAACGTATCCAGTATCGATATCTTTAATTTCTTTGCATACGGTGGTGTTCCAATAATCCCCATAGTTATATGCAAATTCAACTTCCATATCATCTGGATAAAATGATAATTCACTAATAAGTTCACTTACGGTCATTTTTTATTCCTTTGGTTTGTGGTAAATTTAATTAACTATTTGATTTGAATAGTTTTCAATATTCATCACTACGCATAATGGTCAAAACACGTGTTGTGATATCTGGGTTACTTGGATCATTGGATCCATACTCCATTGATGTATCGTAATAATCTATCTTGAAAAAATAGTTTATTCCATCGTGTTCAATACGACCAAAATCGTGTTCTTGGTATGGATCATTATCAGCATTAAAATTATTAAATTCACTGACTTTTTTAAATAAATTCATTCTGTTAATAATTGATAACGCCACAACCCCGGCAGTAATAACAACTTTATTCTTACCGGGACTAAATATATTTTGACGTAATCTATCGTTTAATTCAGCAATTCTGTTTTTCATTATGCAACCTTTGATTCCATAATAAACTTGTTAAATTGACGCAAGCCACATCTTACTGCACGTGATTTCATACGACCACGGACATAATGTTCACCACCGTCAAAATATCGTGGTAAAACATCAGATATAGAATCTGCTAATTGTTCAATTGTCTTATTTTCCCACTGACACACGTATTTTACACCGGTCAAATAATCAAACACTGTGGATGGTTTATTGTTCGCAGTAAACAATTTATAACCGTTGTTAATTAACCAATTTTTAAAGTTTTTTGTCATGATTTATACCTCTTTGTTTATCATTACAGGTATAATCCTACCGTGTAAAAACTGCTTTGCACACAAAAAAATGGCTAAAACCCGCCATTTTTTTGATAATTTACTATTTAATTTGAATAGGTTATCTCGAATAAACTATTAGATTTAAATAGTTTATAATGCTTTTTATACCAATATGCTTCACTAAAAATACCCCTAATTATAAGATAATATAAAGAACTTTGCTACTCGTCCTCATCATCAACGACATTATCGTTTGCGCTTTCTTTCATAAGTTGTTCAAGTGTTTTTCCCTGATACTTCCACTTATCAATACCCCAATACTGTCCAGATTTTGTGCGCCGGTTTTTACGTGTTTCTATTTCACATGTTAATGGAGACAAATGGTATTCTTTATTCTCAAATTGTACAAGTTTATCACCAACGACTTCCGCTTTTATGTTATCATCATCAAAATAATATATTTCCTTTCCCACAAGTCCGAGCTGCTCAAACGAGAGTCTGTTACCAGAACTTTTTTTGTCGGTACTATAGTTATTTGCTGCTTTAAATTTATCGGGTAGAGAAAGTAAATTATCTACAATGAGGTTTATTAAATATATAGCGCGATCTTTAATTTGTTCTTCACCCCAGTTCTGTTGATCCGTAATTTTATCTCGCGCTATTTGCATACCAGCACGATGTTCGTATATAAACTTTTTACAGTCATCATCATCGGAATTATCGTTGGCAAAACGTTTATTTCCTAACTCTTGATTCCATCTGATTAAGGTTAAGTTTCCTATATTATTCAAATAATCATCATGAATTTGCCTATGATTAGAACCAAGAGCAGAAACCCAATCATCGTTTAGCGTTTGTGGCATAATGTGTTCAATTTGCAATTTTGGGTCTTTTAGATCATGACGGTGACGCGTTAATAATTCCTCAATCAATATGTAAATAAACTTACAAATCCTTAAATTATAGAAATTAGAATCAACACTTGATAAATAGCTTCTAACATCGTTATCGTTTGGAAGACGTGACGAATAGCGTTGATTTGATAGCAGAGACAGCATAGTTTCTTTTTTGTTGTCACTATTTATCAAATCATCATAATATTTAACTAATAATGGGGCCTCTCTATTTTCACCATGCGCAACGCGCAAGATACGTCTGCGAGTAATATAAATAAATATTGCATCAAAAATTTGCAAACAATCTGAATCTGAGATTTTGTTTTCACTTCGTAATTGCAATACGCCCAACATAAAGGAATAGAAACCGGATGATTCAACTATTTTTAAATCTGATATTTTAGTATCAATTTCTTTGTTTCCACTTGATTTATAACCCGCAAGCACCGCATAATTTTCAGAATATTCAGACAATTTTTTGATTAGTTCCTCAGAATTTCCCCCCTCAAATAATTCCTTGAAATTTCGATAAAGCTCCTTATAGTTTGTCGCAGTTGCTTTTTTAAAGCTTGACATATCATCAAGTTGCATAAAATCTCTAATAAAAGCCGAAACAGAAAAATCGTTGTTGTTGCCAGATAAATTTGTTTCAATTTTTAACCAATAATCATGGTATAAACGCATTTGCGCGACTGCACTTTTACCCAACAATAAATAATTTCTAACCAAATCAGCTAGTGAGAGCGGTTTTCCTAGAGAATTCATTGATTCAAAAATCTCTTGGGGTTTTTCCCATTTGTTTATATCCGGTTCAAGTTGTATCGTAACAATACTAAAATTTTCTAACCCGTTTTGGATGAGACTGGAAATAGTTTCTTGGTCCAGTTTTTCTAATTGAGATTTAAAATAGGTATAATTTTGTGCAACTGCTGTATTAAGCTCTTTTGCATCTAACGGCTCTTTAAGAATGAGTTTTTTGTATGTATTCCAATCACTTTCTACTTGCTTAAGCTTGATTTTGCATTCAACATCTTTTTCGGATGCGTTATTGTTTTTTAAATACTTGGCTTCAATAAGATTTCCTAATTCATTATCTGTAACAACATCTCTAACGGCAATCATGAAAAGCATAATGGTGGTAAGACGCTGTTGGCCATCTACTAGTATAAGTTTTGATGGTTGACCAAAATATTGAGAACCTTCAGAATAAAAAATGACCGTTCCAAAGAAATGCATGGTTGTCGTATTCGGATGGTCTTTGTTTGCTGCAGCAACTCTCACAATATCTTTATACAGAACCTCACAAGTTTGAACATCCCATTCATAATTACGTTGATACGGAGGAATAAAGAAAGTCACATCATTGTTCGATAATAAACCTAATATTTTACCATCATTACTACGCATTGTTCATCCTTATAGTAGATAATTCAGATTACACGCGTCGAATTATATCATAAATTTGTTTTTTTTGCAATTTTATATAGTTTACAAACAATTAGCTACTTATTGTCAATTGTTATACAAATAGGAAAACATTGGTTTCATAATAAAACACTAGACTTTCAAGAAGCTAATGAACCTCATTCGTTTTATAGATTAGAAAGTATTTTTCGTTCCATTTTGGATTCTATCTGCTTCCAGTTTGGTATTTTTGATTCTAACAAATTATAGAAAGCAGAATTATGTTCTTTGTAATAATAATGACATAATTCATGTACTATTATAAAATCGATCGCGGATTTTGATGCTTGTATAAGACAAGGGTTTAATATGATCGTATTGGATTTTCTTAAGTAGCTTCCCCATCTGCGTGTTAATTTACGTAATTTAAGCTTCGGTTTTGCCACTTTGTCAAACATAGCATGAACAGCATCTAAACGCTCTTGAAATATCGTTATTGCCCTATTATTTAACCATTCGTCTAACACCTGTTGATTTTCTGTTTCTTTGTCTATGAATGGGACATTCAGAATTATTTTATTTTTCTCTATTTTTACAAATTTTTGTAAATTCTTTCTGACGATTAACTGATATTGTCGCCCGAGATATAGCACCGAACTGCCCGATAACTTAGTTATGTTTGTACAGTTACAAAACTGTTGAAAATAACACAATTGTTTTTTCAACCACAATCTTCTTTTGACAATAAAACGATCAACCTCTTCATCTGTTGCTTGCCACGGAACTTTGACAACGACCCTCATATCTGGGAACACACGAATAGATAGACTTTTTCGCGTTTCTCTTATCAATTCCGCCGAACAGATGTCTTTGATAATCATTTTATATATTATCCTTATTCTCTACTGCTAACTCCCAGCATTTCTGCGCAATTGACTCCGCTTGTTGTGGTGTAATATTCGCATTCACTTCATCTAACAAAAAGTCCTCTATTTCTATCAACACAGCTCTTTTCACAGATATATTGCTTTCAAAATCCACAATTTTATGCATCTGAATTACGCGTACTATATGCTTTATTACATCTGCAAATTCGTCTTTACTCAGTCCTGTATTCTCAACAAAATTCCATGTATTTCTAAAGAATGCATGCGTATTTTTTTGTTCGCGTAACATTTCTGGGATATCAGAATCCTCGTAATTTTCAACTTGTGATTGAATAGCCTTAGCCTGATCAAATAATGTTGCTATATCTTCAGCTTTGGCATTTCTCAATTCTTCCAATAATTTTTGAATTCTGTCAGAGAAATTCTTATAAAACACCTCGTCTTGTTTGTAGCGTTCACTGATAACCCGACTTGTTTGAGCGGCTATGGCCTTGGCCTGTGATCGTTTTGATAACCCATTCTTTTGGTCTTCTATAAACTGATTAAATTCTCGCATATCCATCAAGCTAATTTCCTGAGACAACACTTCCACATCATTGGCAGTCACATATTTGTCCAGCAATTTACGCAATTGGTCTTTATATTTTGAAAAATCAACCTTTTCGCCATTTGCCAATTGAGTAGTTTTCTTGATTTCTACAAAACGTTTCAGATCCATTTTGTAACGTTTCAATTTTTCTTCATCAAATTTATCGTAGAAGTCATATAAACAAGAACATGCAGAAAATGTTTTTATAAAATTATTTACATTTTCGTAAAATTCTTTCTTTAATTCTTCATTATTTGGTTCCAACAACTTCTGTACATAAGCATCTGTATTGTGAATATCTTTGATGTCCGCAAAAGTTCCGTGTAATTTTTGATATAAACTTTCTAATACTTTGATTTGTTCATCAGTGTCTAACAAAGCCCTGTTTATATCGCTTGGATCATAATTCGAGAATAATTCCAGCGCATTTTTCAGATTCTTAGCATTTTTCGAATAATCAACAATCAAACCATTCGTCTTTGATTGTTTACCTTCGTCACCGTCAAACAACCTATTTACACGTGCAATTGCTTGCAACAAATTATGGTCACGCAATTGTTTTGCTAAATACAATACGGTATCACGTGGGGCGTCAAATCCTGTCAGCAATTTATCCACAACAATTAACAATTCAATACCTTCGGGATTCTTCTTAAAATCGCTGATTATTTGTTTTTCGCGTGACTCTAACGAACCATATTTGCGTTTTTGTTCCTGTAAATATCGTTCTACAACCGCCTTTTGTTCTGGCAGCTTATCTTCATCCGCTTCGCTGGTTTGTGTATCAGATATAACTACTGCCGAATTTATACCACCCAACATTTCCAACGCATTTTGGAACATAACCGCTGCATATTTGGATGGAGCGACCAGCTGTCCCTTTAAGCCGGTACCCTGGAAATACTTTGTATAATGATCATAAACATCTTCTGCAATCATATCTATGCGCTGTGATGTTTCTTCTAAAACCGATGCAGAAACGCACTTTTTTTCAAAATCTTTACGTTCTGATTCAGACATAGGTTTGGATATGCGGTCATAGAATTTATTAACAATCGGGTTGACTTCTTGATCCACAAACCGTCCTTGATATACCAACGGCAAAATAGCACCATCCGCCTCAGCTTCAGATATTGTATATGAATCAATAATACCACCAAACTTTGTTTCTGTTGTACGTTTCTTTTTTGTCATCAATGGTGTTCCGGTAAATGCTATTTGACATGCATTTGGTAACATTAAATTCATGTTTGCATCATCTTCACCACCATGGGTTCTGTGCGCCTCGTCTATCAAGACAAATATATTGTTATCTGTATCTTTGAATTTAGTTGGTTCGAACTTCTGAACCAAAGTGGTTATCACATCCGTGGTTTTCTTTTTGATTTTATCTTCTAGGTCCTTGCATGATGTTGCCTGTTGAACTCCAACTTTGATATTGCATGCATTAAAAGTATCACGGATCTGTCTATCCAAATCTGTACGATCTGTCACAACTATAACACGTGGATTTTGAATATGTTCAATCAAATTCTTGGTCAACATAACCATTGTCAAAGACTTACCAGATCCCTGGGTATGCCAAATCACACCGCCTTGGCGTTTACCCTTTTCATCTGTTTTTTCTATACGTTCCAAAGTCTTTTTTATTGCAAAGTATTGCTGATATCTTGGTAATTTCTTCACACCATTATCGTAAATCACAAAATTACGTACAATGTCCAACATACGTGTCGGTTCCAGCAAACTGTAAATACCATAATCTTGTGCTGTTAGGGACTGTTTTTCACCTTGAACATAATCACTACGGTTCAAATCAGACAACATTTGAGATAAATCACTTTCAGATATCTTTTTGTTCACAGAATTAAACACATCATCTTGGAATGTTGGACTTTCATATTTTTCTTTCCACACAGAATAAAACTCACGTGGGGTTAACATTGTCCCGTATTTTAATTCATTGATATTGGCCGCTATCAAGATTTGTGGATATATAAAGAACTTTGGTGTTTGGTTTCCCGATTGGTTGCGTATCATCTGTTTAACCGCTTCGTCAACAGATACAGATGCTTTTTTGTTTTCAATCACCGCAAATGGAATTCCATTTACAAACAACACTATATCAGGACGACGGTTTTGTTCCTCTGATATTTCGAATTCTGGAACCACATGAAATTTATTTTTTTCCGGCTCGTCCCAATTTACAAATCTAAGCTGCGGAGATGTTTTTTTACCGTCAATTATTTCGGATACACCAACACCAGCCAATAAATTAGAGAATAACGTTTCCGATGCTTTGATAATACCATCATCCATCTTTATCTTTTCAAGATCCAAAATGGCTTCACGGATACTGGCGTCTGAGATTTTTGCCGGTTCATTTATTTCACGCAATGCATCGAAAGCAATATCACGCAAAATATACTGTCCGTGCGATTCACGCATTTTATCAACTTCACGACGCGGAATATAAATATATCCCATATTGATTAACTGAATAAGTGCAGGAATTTGACTGCTAGACGCTTCATCAAAATCTGGTAAAAAATAAGTATTATCAGTATATTTCATTTTTGTTTCTCTTTTTATTAGCTGTTCTTTTTTTGTAATAATTCATAAAAGTTCTTTAGCCTATTATAAAATTCATCGTAAAGGACAAAAGATATATTTTTTAAACTTTCTCGTAACATTTTAAAATCTTGTTTTTGCTTTTCATTTTTTAACTGCTTAGAATGCCCAGCAATAATTATTGCTTTAGGACGAATGATTTCCACATCTTTATTTGTTTGTGTTTTTATGGTACGAATAATGTCAGAAGCTCCATCTTGTATTTGTTTTATATATTTTTCAGCCTGTGCGATAACTTTTACAATATCTGAATGCCAATAATAATTATCATGACTCGCATCATAATTTAAAAGATTTGTTTTCGTTATTTTTAATTCATAAATATCTATGTAATTATGCAAGTCCAACATCATAAGATCTGGTTTTTTTGTAGAAAACACAGAAATGTTTACTTTTGAAAGGTTTTCTACATATCCTGTGTCAAAAACTCTTATATATTTTTCAAAAAACAACTGCCACTTTTGTTCATTTGGTTCTTCTGCAAGTAATTTTTTATACTCCCCTAAAATATCTTCTAATGTTTTTATTCTGATCTTATCCTTCATACCAATCAAAACACGCTCATTTACGTCTTGACGCTTAAATCTGTTGGATAAAGAAACAGCAAAATTTGTTATCTTTGCTACATCTTGTTCTGTCAAATTATCTGTATTTATTGTATCTATGGCATTCAATAAAAAACTTTTGTTTGTTTTAGGAAGAGCTATTTCATCTTCAGAAAAGACCTGGGGGAATATTTCATTTAATATCTGAAATAATTTTCCGTTTAATTCTATTTGAGACTGCCTTGTCATATCAATAACAGTTTGTCTTAACTTTTTAAAATCTATTATATTTAAAGTAAGTTTGTCTGATGATATAGAAGACCCTTGTTTTAGAGATATAACAAGAGTAGAAAAACTCTTTTGTTTAATAAACTTATTTAAATAATATGTTAATCTGGTTGTTTTAAAATTTCCACCTTTGGGTTTTACAAAATCTGGCAAACAAGCAAAACCTTCTAAAATCACAGCATTAGTATCCAAAGACGCTATATAATATTCAATGATTTTTTTTACTTTATCTACGACATAAATATCCGTACGTTTATCTTCATCATCCTTTATATAATAAAACACCTTGTCGTTTTTACTTTCATGAAAAACATCTATATTTGTACCGTATGCCATATAAATTCCTTTTTATTTTTCTATAAATACTAATTGTGTTTTTCTATCAAACACATCTTCTAAAACTTGACCATTTGGGAACCGAATTGGAACAGAAAAAGCACCGCTACAAGTACGTTCTCCTTCAAACACCGGTATGTAAAAATCTGCTTCGTCTTCTATTCTGACATCAAAAGTATTTCTGACTAAATTGCTACAAGCATCATTTTCATGATATAACAAATATGGCGAATATCGAACACAAAACATAATAATATTGGCACACACTGCATTCAAACAATTTTCTAATGTCGCTAAATTAAACGCGTCATTTCTATTGTGTTTTGTTTTATTGTAGGCATCATACCAATCCAATTTATCTGTTTCCCAATTTTTAAATGGATTACAATCATATTTTACAGAATAACTGACCAGCGCAATTTTATATTTCGACAAATCAATTAGTTTTAATATCTGTTTATAGTCAGATATTCTTTCATTTTTTCCGAATTTATAGTTTTTAAATGTACATTCCAAATCAGTACAAGCCAAAATTAACAATTCTCGTAATTTATGACTGTATGCTTTTAATCCATTTTCAGAAGGTTCAATATACATCAACACATCTTGCAATCTTTGAATCAATATTGATAAATTACGTTTTGCCCGACAAAGTTCATAAACATCTATATCTAATTCTTTTTCTATATTTTCCTGTAACAACGGTTTCCAGATGTGCTTTTTCTTAACACCAATTTCTATGCGTTTTTTATCTTCGATTTGATATTGATATGCGTTTTTGATTACCAGATCAATATCATATCTATTATCAACAATAACAACACTGTGAATACCTGGGGCAAAATCCGTGTGTTTTACATCAATAAAAACACGTTGATTTTTATCGTTTTTATATGCAATCAAAGATTCTTTGCCATGTTTTGCCTTGGCAAATGTCACTTCTGTTAACATGTTGCCGCATCCACCTTTACACGTATTTCGCCGGTCAGTAATTTTTGCATCAGCCCACGTTTTTGTTCTTTTAATAATTCCAACTGTTGGTTTAACAAATCAATTTCTGAATCAGCCTTGGACAATACGTCAGCAATAGCTTTTTGTTCTGCAAGTTCCGTTGGCACAAACAACACACACTTTTCCACATCTCGTTTTGCCAATCCTAGTTGTGCAGACCCCGTAGAAACCCTTCGCATATATTTATTCACACCAAATGAATTGATTAGATTTGAAATAAATTTGGCACACTCTACACTTGTTACACGTATTTTAAAGACGTGATCACCTAAAATATATTTATTATTATAATCAATAACTACTGTTTTCCCTATGATATTACCACCACCAATGTCGTCTTTTGGCATTATAAGGTCATCACGTATTAAAAAGTCACCTTCATAATCTGTTTGTTTTTTTGCTATAAGTGTCGCCTCATTTGAAACAGCTCCCATATCAACAATAAGATATGGTCCAGTTTCTTTTATATATTGTGATTTGCTGACCGCTGTTGCGATATGTGTTATATCGCCAATTTTTTTATTTTGCCACGGTTTAGTAAAACCTGGCAGGCGTTGGGTGCCGGATAGCAACCGTTGCATCAGGCCACGTTTTAATTCTTTCTTTTCTGCAATCAGTCCTGTCAATGCTTCAATCGCCCGATCCCAAGTCCCCAATATCTCCGCAATCTTTTTTTGTTCTGTGATATTATCGGGATATAAAACAAGACACTTTCCGATTTCGTCTTTATTTATCTTTTCTGGGAAAGCGACGTGTAATGTGCGTTTCCATAGTTCAAATTGAAAATAATTACTTTGAATGAAGTAAAATAAATATTCTGGGACAACGTCACGTTTTAATTTTAACAACGCCAATGTAACATAATAAGCAAAATCTTCATCGGTTTTTAACAAAAAAGGTATTCCTATACGACCTATGCGTGTCATAAAAATATCGTTTTTGTTAGGGCGTATTTTAAAATTATTTTCAAATGCTTGATGTGTTATATATTTTGTGGAGGCACTGGGATCAGAAATATCTTCAGCACTGATAAATTTTATACCATGGTCAACATATTCCGGTGTCTGATGTGTTCCATCAAAAACATCGGCAACATTACCCAATTTATTTATTTTCCAGTCAAACGGTACGTTATTCATTTGCATGTTATACCCTTATAATATAGTTATTGCTTTTTTTACCTTTTATGTTATAATCTCAATGAACCACTGAAAGTGACTCGTTCACCGTAGGTGGTGTTTATTTTGGATGTACCATTATCCCGTACTCATCATTCGAAGCCGCTCTTAGATTCAAAACGGGCTTCAGTAATTCCAAACATTCTTTAATGACTTCTTCAGTCAACGCCGCAGGCACTCTATTTCCCCAAGGAGAATGATTTAGTTGCTTTAACTCATGTAAATATACAATAAACGATACCAAATCCGCCAGTTGAACAAAGAATGATTCAGCCGAATTCTTCGGCAACGGATCTTCCAACAGTTTTGTTATATTGTTACTGTACGGCGTAGAAGAAAAATGCGATTGTATAAAATTTTGTTTTTGGATTTTTCTTGTGGTCTTTACCATTTTACCTACACGACCTTCGTCTGTTATAATTATAAATTTGTGTGAAGCGTCCATTTGTTTTAGATCATTTTCTATTCTTTGAACATTGAATGTTAATGCATTATTCAAAATATCGTAATCGCTTTTCCTTATAACTTTTTTGTTGATTACCACGTTTATTATTTTGATATCCAATGTTGCGATCATAGCACAAAACTTTTTCAGAATATCTACTCTGGTTTCTTCATCGAGACCGTATGTCACATATGGTTTTTTATTTAAAACAAAATTTTTCGTATGAAATTCAGTGCGAACTTTTATACCTGTACGTTCTTTTAATTCTCTTCTAAACTGTACAATTTTATTGTAATTATCCTTCCATGTTTGATAATGCATATACACAGAAGTCAAAACAAATAATTCTGATGCATAATGTGGAAATCCATCATCACCAGTTTCATCAAAATAAGATATAAACATGCCCATTTTTACCCCTTACAAACCCAATTCTTTCAAATATTTTTCCATTTCATCTGTGGTTTTGGATAGTTCCGATGTTAATTCGGCGATGCGTTTGCGGGTTGCAGGAATATCCACCGGTTCTTCTTCTTCAAATGTATCGACATAACGCGGAATATTCAGGTTGAAATCGTTTTCTTTGATTTCATCGAATGTTGCCACATGTGAATATTTTTCAATTTCACTGCGTTTTTTATACGTATCCACGATTTTTTCGATATTTTCATCCGACAGAGCATTTTGGTTTTTACCGGCTGTAAATTCACGGCTGGCATCAATAAATAAAACGTCTTTGCGGTTTTCGTTTTTACCACCGGCTTCACGTGAACGATCGAAAATCAATATTGCGACTGGTATACCTGTGGTTTGGAACAAACCAGACGGCAACCCAATGACCGCATCCAAGATATTTTCTTCTAAAAATGCCTGACGGATGCGTCCTTCGGACGAACCACGGAACAAAACACCATGCGGAACAATTACCGCCACACGACCCTCTTTGGTTTTAGCCGTTTCAACCATGTGGGATATAAATGCATAATCGCCCTTGCTGGCCGGTGGCATACCACGCCAGAAACGATTGTATTTATCGTTTTCCAGCGATTTATCACCCCATTTATCTAATGAAAATGGCGGATTGGCAACGACAACATCAAATTTCATCAATCCATTGCCATCACGCAACAATGGATTGTTTAATGTATCACCCCATTCAATACGCGCGGAATCCAAACCGTGTAAAAACATATTCATACGCGCCAAGTTATATGTTGCACCGGTTTTTTCCTGGCCATAAAGTGCATAATCTTTGGACCCAGATTTTTCGATTTCGGCACCGGCCAACAACAATAATCCACCCGAACCGCATGCTGGGTCACATATACGATCACCGGATTTTGGTTCCGCCAATTTAGCGACCAATTTACATAAAGTGCGTGGCGAAAAGAACTCACCCGCCTTTTTTCCCGCTTCAGTCCCGAACCTCTCGATCATGTACATGTATGCATTACCCAGAATATCATCATCAACTTCGCCCAGATCCGCCCCATTAAAATCTTTTAACAAGTTACGTATCATTTTATTACGTTGGTCGGTTGGACCAAGAATTGCCTGGGAATTAAAATCAACCGTAAATATGTCATGCAACTTTTCATCGTTGGCATCTTCAATCTGTTGCAATGCCACATTTAATATTTCGCCGATATTATCCGCCGACTGTTGAGCATAGACGTCGTAAAAACTTGCACCGTCTGGCATAACAAAACGGGCGTTTTTCAAACGCATTTCGATACGTTCTTTGTCATCGCCATAACGTTCAACCAATTTTGCACGTTCAATTTTGTGCATATCCGACATGTATTTGTAGAATAACAACGCCAAGACATAGTCTTTGAAAACACCTGCATCAACCGTTCCACGTGCAGAATCCGCCGCAGACCACAATAATTTATTCAAATCGTCCTGTGTAATTTTAGCCATCTATAGCCCCTTTGATTATTTGATTCATTAAACTTTTATTTTGTTTTTGCAAATCCGAAAGTATGTCTTTGCACCGTTGTGATGCATTAAATGCCCCAGATAACAATTCTTGCTTTTCTTTTGAAACAATCGGGATTTCTAATTCTTGTATTTGTTTAACCGTCAAAGCCGGCACAGTCATAGATTCTTGTTTTGATGCAAGTTGCCGCTGTCCGATTTCCGAATTGATGTATAACGCGATATATTCTGGCGTTACTTCAGTATCGGAATATAACCGAATAACAAACACACCACTAGTTGTTATCGCCTTAAACCGTTCGTTAAAAACACGAGCACAAAATGTTCCGCGGTTAGTCACAAGTACAGAACCACGATCTATAATGTGGTGGTCCGGCACCATTCCGGACTTCATGTGTATAAAACTGTTACCATAACCCGAAATTACGTCCTTTGGTTGAATAACAACCAGTCGCCCATCCGAATCATCCAAAATCGTGCTACGGAAGGCATAACCTGACTTTATCGTTGAAAAAGATCCTAACTTTTTGTACTTCATACAATCGAAAGTAACAGAATTGAGAACAAAAGTCAAGAAAATATTTTGCAATATTAAAATACTACAATACAAACAATATTAAGATTCGAATTTCAACACGTTAACTTCCAACATTATTTCACCTGCGCGTTTGTCGGTGATCCCGACTTTGCGTGCAACAGTCAACATGTCAGTATTTGTTATATTTGCACCTTTGCCGTTAATTGACGTTGCGTGTTCCCATACGCCTGGTGTTTCTGTTAAATCAAATGCAGGTGCCAAATGCCAACCATCGCCGTCATATAAAAACGCAAAATTCTTGGCATGATCGTCCGTATTATTTATCAACACATTAAAGCACATCAGACGAAACATCTTTTCAACTTCGACCATATTACGTGTCAATTTTGCCGTCAAAGATAATAAATCTGTATAATCCAAAACCGGCTGCTTATGATCCGCATCCAATAAAGCAGAAGCAGATATCATAAACACCTTTTCGCCATTTGGTTTTCTGTCGAAACGCTCTACACCAAAGTATTTACCATTAAATAATCTGTGCGCTGGAACATCCAGACCAACACGTAATGCTTGTTCCATTATATCAAATTCACGTTTACCGATATCCTTTGGATCAACAGAAGCCCTGAATTTAATAATCCAATCTGCTCCATCAATTTTACGGAATATCTTTGGTCTTGTTCCGCCAGATGATCCACCAATACGAAATAATTCTTCTGTTATTTGATCGTCGGTTACAGTGGTTCTGTCGTCTATTATTTTACCGATTTGTTCGGCAATTGCATCCAGGTCAGAATCTTTATATTCAGACACCATTTCTTCGGCTGGTTCATATTCCAAAGCACCAGGTCCATTTTTACCAACGATTGCAAGACGATCCAAAACAGATACGCTGTTTGGCGCAATACCACGACGCTGCAATTCACGATTAACCAATAATTCACCCCAAGCATCAGGTAAACTGTCATTAAACACACCAAAATTCCCATTAAATGGATCACGTTTCGCAACAAAAACTCGCTTTTCCAACGGCAATTTGAACAGCGATATGCTGAATCCATTTTTTAACCAATCTGTATCGTATTCAAATGCCATCAAATTATCAGGTGTTAACGCTAAACGCCCCACGACGTCACCATGATATTTCACAGTTAATATTTTATTTTGCATTTTCACCACCATCCTTTACCACATCAAATATAGATTGATAATTCTTGCGCGCGAACAGGTTATTAAAATCATCTTCGTAACCCAGCACGAATGCAAGTTTCAACAAAGATGTTAATGATATTTCACCTGTTCGTTCAAAGCGTTTAATACTGCCTAATGAAACCCCAGATCGTTGTGCAATTGTTGCTTGCGACATCTTGGACATACGTCTGGCATTACGAAACCGCTCCACCAACGCTGTTTTTATAGACAACATATTGTCTATATCTGTCATTTTATTATACTCTTGGTTATTATATTATTCATAATAATAAAACAAAAACACAGAAAATACAACCGTTTTTTTCATAAAAAATTAGTGTGCTTTTTGGAAAAATCATGATAAATTTGAAAGTAAGATACAAAGTGGGATACAAATTATACCAAAAAATCTCGGTTTTTCGGAAAAAAGGTTAGATTTCCAAGCATTTCAGAAAAGTGGCTTGGAACCAGTTGCCCGAGCCACATTTTACAAGACTGCCTTTTAAGGCAGTTTTTCTTTGGAATTTCAAGCTTTTTCGTGGTTCGATAATTCCATTTCAAAAACAGCAAAATTTTATACATTATCGAACTAAATAGAAAAACACCTACGAACCAGCTGCCAAATGGCACCTTTTCTACTCATTTGGCATTTCGCGTAACGTCTTAGCTGGTACTTTGCCACAATTATTCCTGATATATTTATGAAAATTGTTAGAAAAAACGGATTGTTTGGCAGCTCGTTCTTTAAGGTCTTGGATAGAAAACAGTTCTTTGTACCCATTCCACATGTAGTCTGAAAAACATTTGCACGCTTTTTCATTATCTTCAAGTTTGGTATCCTTGAATTCTATACCCGCATAATGTAGACAATCTACATATATTCTATTGTAACCATCTTCAACAATATCTTTTATGTCCGATGCTGTTAAAGTTTTCTTATTATATCTGAATTCTACAACGGGGACTTTATCTTGTACACCATCTTTGCGTGTATATCCATATTCGCCAACAGACACAAAGCAATGATGCCTTGGTGCTTTAATTTTTTGATCAATTTCCAGTGTTGCCCGAAATCCTTTTGGCAATAAAACCGTATCTCCAATACAACCTTCAGCCATTTTCTTATTACAATTAACAGCCAGCGCAGCAGGTCCATTATTTGCATCACCAATCATATCAATAACCTGAACTTCTTTTAAATGTTTCAAACATTCTGGATTTTGGTTTCTATCACAGGCGCACAGTGCTAATGGTAATAATAAATATGCTTTTTTCATGCTGCTATCCTTCCTTTATAAAAACTATACTTTATTTATTTCGTTTTGCAACCAATCAACTGTGCTTTTCATTTGTTTTTTCGTTTTTATACAATTTTATGCCGATCCATATGGCACAAACCAACAAAGCGCAACTAAACAGAAACAACAATAACGCACGAAACGGATGTTCTCTAGATTCTGATGCAAAAATTGCTATTCCGATTCCCATAGCACCAATCATTGCCATAAAATAATCAAGTATTGCTATAACAAAACCAAACAAAGAAAAGAGACCTTTCATTCCTTCTTTCTTGTAAACTTTCACGACTTTCCCGGGAAATTTCGCAATGCTTATAAACAATTCCCCAACACCATTCAGAAAAAAAGCAAGCCCATTTAAAATTAATGGAATTCCAATAAACACAAACAAAATCGCACCAACTATAGTCCAAAACACCTATATTCCTCTTAGATACACCCATAATCTATAACATAAATTTATATTTTTCAATATGTTTATTTCCACATATATTTGTGGCATATATACTTCAGAAATCTGTTTTATAGCTAAATTACTAAGTAAGTAATTTGCTGAGTTTTTTTAGGGTTATTAGATGCAATGTTCAGTAGACATAAAAAAAAGCACAAAGTTTTTTCATATCATGCTTCTTTTACAACCAAATTATTTTTGACCCAGCAACGGCTTCCTTCACTTGTACGCACAAGCATCTTTATCTTTGAAAGTTCGTATCCCATAAATTCTTGTTCATCTATTGGATAATAAATAACCATTTTGGGTGGTATAGCAAGATTATCCCCTGGATTAGTGTAAAGCATATAAGCATCATCAAAACTATTCATTTGCTGACTTGGCCACCAAATAGCATAATCCTCTCTAAAACAAGACATAGAATGTTTATCACTCCCTATAAAAACAGTATGATTTGTTTCATTTTTTATTCTTAACATTATTTGTCCATCTTTTCTGTAATACAGCTCTGATGCCAATTTATCTGTGTGATGATACGGGAACACGTTTAGAATCGTCACCCCGCACGTTCCCAAGGCAGTCAAAGCCATTATTATAAACATTCCAATATCTTGATCGGGGCCTAAATTTGACCACGCGTACACGATTGCTATCAGTATTAACAAAACAAAAAAATAAAAAGCAAAATTCTTCATGATTCTAACCGTAACAAAACAATGAATATTTTGCAAACACATTATTTTGATAAAATGGGTTTTATATCTAATTTTGAATAACCTTTCTGGAATCGTCCCGCCAATTATTTAGAAAGATTTCACAAATTCTACCTAAGTGGGTAAATTCTTCTGGATTTTCTACCCGATACACGCGAGTTATGTCGAACCAAGGAATTTATTCAAATGACCTTTTTTATCGGTTTTACGCACTTTACAGGACACAACGAACCAAGGACCAACAAAAACAATACCTGCCGCATATGAAGACCAAACATTCATAAAATATTTAATTATATATTATAACCTGGATACTTTACAGAAATTCCGCCATCTATATTTATAGATTGACCGTTTAAATATTCCGATTTATCAGACAGCAAATATTCTATAAAGTTATTTATTTCTGTGAATGTTGAAAAACGACCGGCCGGAATTTGTTGCAAATTATTTTTTGTATTTTCCGTTTTGGGTTGCGTGTCATATCTTACAACTTTTGTTTCAGAACCCAGTATAGTCAAATCACCACTGATACCGGCTATCCTTATTGAATTACATACAATCCCTTTATCTGCATATTCTACAATCAAATTTCGAGCAAAGGCCTCTAATGCTGCTTTTGATGCAGAATATGCCGCGCTTTTTTCTGCACCAAAAATACTTAATAAAGACGAAATGTTTACTATATTTAATTTTTGATTTTTGGCTATTGCATTCTTTACTAACAATAAAGTTAAATATGCTGTTCCGACATAATTTACGCTTATTATGTCCTGCAACTTCTTGTAATTTAGATTTTCTATTTTATCAACATTATCTGTAGCAGCATTATTAACAAGGCCTTTGATCTGTATGTTTTGTACAGATTTGACAAAATTCTCAATGGAATTTTGGTCAGACAAATCTAATTCCATAAACAATATATTATTTTTATATTCTTGAAATATTTCCTGCATTTCTTGCAAATGTTCAATATTTCTTGACGTCATAATCAACGCATAACCTTTGCTTAATAAAAATTGAGCAAGTTTATTTCCTATATTTCCAGAGGCACCTGTTAAAATTATATAATTTTTATGCATTTTTCTTCCTTTGTAATTTCAAAGAATGTAACAACCCAGGTATACATTCTACTATTACATCATCGCGCTTTATCGATAGTTTATCCGATAGAATATCCTTGATTTGTTCAGAATATTTCAACATATCTTCATCAAAAAAACGTAAATTTACTTGTCTTGTTTGCAAATGTTGGACCAAGACACATTTTTGCTGCAAAATATCAGCGATAAATTCCATTGAATCTTTTGGATACATACCATTTATTGCAATATCAGACGAACGTCCTAATAAGACCAAACGACCATCTGCGTCAAAACGCGCAATGTCCGTTGTTTGATAAAAATTATTTTCTGGTTCTATAAATTGACCATTTATATTTATTCTGCGACCAATATTAGGAGAAATTAGTTTTACCATTGGTTTTGAATCAATTTGCACCAACTCTGTTGAGATATTAGAATCGACCGCAAAACCTACTGTTCCTACAGATTTGTCTGTTCCTTCTATATCAAAATGTGTCAAAGATGCCGTTTCTGTTAAACCGTAACCTTCTCTGATATCAAAACCACGACTTCTGTATATCTGTATAGCTTTTGTACTTAACGGAGCCCCACCAGAATCAATCAAAACATTTGTACCTGTTGTGTTATCCATTTCTGATAACATATCCAAAATTATCGGATTAGCTAAAATTACAACTTTATCATAAAATTTTGCGGATGAATCCAAAAAACTCATAATTTCTTCTGGCTTCTTATAAAAGTATTTTGCACCATTATTTTCTGCGTTCAAAACCCCAGCGATAAAGCTAAAATTATAAGAAGTCGGCATAGGAGAAACAATCATAGATTTATCAGTAATACCATAAATTTTTTTATACCACGAAAGGGTTTGTTTTATTTTATCCTGATTAAAAGCGTATATCTTAGGATCTTCTGTACTACCACTGGTAAACATCGCCAAAGAAAAATCATCTAGATGTTCTGTAGAATTCTTACGAATACAAATGGTCAAAAATTCATCTTCATAAACCACACTTAAATCAAAATGTTTTTTTAACTGTTCTGGCAACAACACTAACTGACACCCCATCTTTAAAGCTTTGACAGCTATGTCAGCATATATGTTTTGATCTGTCGCAGTAAGATATATCAATTTATTATTTTTTAATATCTGATCTATACTGTTCATTGGTTGCCCCCCTTGGTAAAATTGAAAGTTTCAAGGAAATGGTATATTGCTGATATTTTCCAATACAATTCAGATGGAAGTTTATGATTACCAGATTTAATATCAATCCATAAACTTTTATCAAATAATTTGTTCATATATTCAGATGATGATATTTCGTCTATATGTTCTTGTAAATATTGAACTGCTAATAAATCGTATTTATCTGAAGGATTGACAAACGCCTGTTTTCTGCGTTTTATGATACCATCTGGGACATATTCAACAGCAATATCTTTGATCGGAGATTTTTCTATATTATTTACTATCTTTTCTTGACCAGACAAAGCAAATGCCATTTCTACAAATTTATGGTCAGTAAAAGGAACCCGACATTCTACTGAATTAGCCATAGACATTCTATCTTCTTGCATAAGATTACTTTGCAAATATGTTTTTGTTGCCCAATATGCCATTGAATTCAAATGGTCTTTGTTATTAAAAACAGTGTAAAAATTATTTAAACAACGCGCGGCATTTTCCAATAAATAATCTGTGTTTGCGTAAAATTTATTATAAATAGATAAATCTTTTAAATACTGTTCAGAAAAATGTTTTGTTAAATATTCTGGTTCGATATTTTTTAACGAATAAAAAGGAAAATCGTAATAATAACCCAACCACACTTCATCTGAACCTTGGCCATTTATTACTATTCTAAAACCGTTTTCCGAAGCGAATTTGTAATTACTAAACATAGAAAAATACACTTTGTCCCAAATAACCTCTTCCATGTGATAAGTTAATTTTTTCAGCAACGGCACAGAAATATCTTTTTTGGATACAAGAACCTTGTTATGTTTGATATTTGGATATTTATCTACCACTGTTTTTGCAAAATCAAAATCTATATTATTTTCAGAATCATCATATTGGATAGTCATGGCAAAAATATCGGATTTTGTGTTTTTGGCGACAATAGAAGTCAACAAAGAACTATCAAGCCCACCTGATAATAATGTGGCATATTTTGCACTGCCTTGTAATCTTGTTAAAGTAGAATGTACCAATCTATCTTTTATCTCTTCTGTTGTGTACTTTTTATCATACGACTGTTTTAAATTCCAATAAACGTGTTCAGAAATATTATTTTTGCTTATTTCTATATATGTTCCGGGATTGACATGATAAACATCTTTGAAATATGTTTCTTTTTTATCGTCCCAAAACCACATATATAAATCATTAAATATTTTGTTTATGTTTGGTTCCGTGACAACACCAAAATCAAATAAAGCCTTTACCTCTGATGCAAAATACAAAGAATTATTAAGAAGTCTGTACACAATTTGTTTTACACCCAATCTATCACGTATAAGATATGTTTTTACAGATTTTTTATCATATATACCTATTGCAAAATCACCTTCAATGTATTTTATAAAATCTATTCCGAACTTGTCGTATAATCTTGAAATTACGCCTGCATCTAGTAAATCTGTGTCTAATCCAAAATCTCTAATCAATGCTTTATAATTATATATTTCCCCATTTAAAATAACGACAGATTTATCAGTTTCTATAGGTTGATTAGATTTATCGGAAAAATCTAATATAGATAATTTTGCATGTCCCATTATGACGCTATCATCACTATACAAAATTTGACAATCTGGGCCACGATGTTTAATTGTGTTTAAAGCGTTGGTTGCGTTTTCTACATCTTTTTCAGATATAAATTCTTTTTGTTTAAATACACCTATTATTCCACACATAATTACTCTTTTATTTTAATTTATTCAACACGTAGTCTTCTGCGACTGTTAAAACAGACGTCTTGTTTTCTTTTGCTTTTTTAAGAAAATCTGTTGATTTATCGTAAATAATACCAACTCGTTTGTACACATAATCTGGACAATAATTTATTCCTTCACAATCAACATCTATAACACCACCAGAATTACATAAAAAATCTGGGATGTATGTAATTCCTCGATCAAACAATACATTATCAAGTTTCCGGCTCTGTAATTGGTTGTTTGCGCCACCAGCAATGACTTTTGCTTTAAACATATGCACAGTATCATCATTTATGGTATTGCCCAATGCGCAAGGAGATAAAATATCTATTTTATTCGAAAACATACCATTAGAATCTGACGGTATACAATCTAGTTCTTCAATACATTTATTCATTATATCTTTATTTATATCATACACATAAACATTGGCATTTGCAGCACGTAACATCTTTGCAAAATTATATCCAACCTTTCCTAATCCTTGAATAAATATATTTATATTATCTAAACTGTCCGTGTGCAGAACTTCTTTTGCGGCGGCTTTTATCGCCATACAAACACCGTAAGACGTAGCAGGAATTTGTGTCCCTTTATAATAAACACCCCGCGCATAGGGGGTATAATTACGCATAAACTCCATATCCTTAACAGATGTATTTACATCATCTGCGGTCATATATTCTCCTTTGAGAGAATTTAATAAATTACTAAATTCCAACAAAAGCGTTTCGCGCGGTACATTTGGGTTCCAATCATATATAAGTGTTTTACCACCACCAAAAGGCAAATCTACTACTGCGTTTTTATATGTCATCGCCTTGGATAACAAAGCTACGTGTTTTAATGCAGAAAAAGAATTATCCACTTTTAACATTCTGCATCCGCCAAGCGCAGGACCAAGTTTCGTACTATGAATTACAATCCATAATTTTAAATTTTCAGATTTATAAGATACAGCTTTATAAAAATCTTTCCCTTTGAATATCTTGATTTCCATTTATCTGCCTCGACTTATTTCTTGCAAGAAAAAACGTTGCTTGTCTCTGCTTTTTAGTTGTCCATATGCGTATTCACAAACATTAGCACTTAATTCGTTTAAATATCCAAAGACCGGTTTGTATTTTGGTGATAAATCCGGTGGCAAATAATTCACACAAGAATCTGTAATTTCAATAGTCTTATCAACAAATTCCCACTTTTCTTGAAAAGTCCACAATGGCGGATGTTCTACAACATCAATAACATTTGCTATCATGTCACTTATCTTGACTACTTTTGCATCAACTGAAATAGTTCTGGCATGCGGCACTTGCCATGCACGTTTGTCTTCTTCCTTGATTCCTGGCGGATTTGATAATTCATAAACCATTTCAGATATGTTTTTTGTGTTTTCTGTTCCGCCAACAAAACCAGATATGCTGTGTGCCAACTTTTCCTTTGTGTTACATTGCGTATCTTCTATAACATCATGCAACAAAGCCACAGATGCAATTTTTATAATCCACTGAGGCATTTTTGAACATAAATACTGCTTTAATGGAGCATCAACTAACGCATTCATTGAAATTTCAAAAACTCTTAACAAATGGTTTAAATGCGGTATCCTTTCTGTTCCCTCTCTTAATTGGCCTGCATGTTTTTCTTCAACAAAATAATAAACAGGTTTTAAATCTCTGTTTTTCAATATATCATTTACTGGAATTTGCTGATATTGTTTCATAATTCCTCCAGATATTTCAAAATATCTTTGATTACTTGTATCTCTCGCTCCGAAGAATTACGAAGTTCCCGCTTATTTAACAGTTTATTCAAACGTTCATAAAAAACGTCTTTACTTACAATGTTGCCTCTATTTTTTTGAATACATTCTATAACAGGTGCGTAAGTTTCTGTAAATTGTGGCAAATCACCATCTTTTTCACCCCTAACAACAACTTTTATAACATCGTATATCTTTTCTTTTTCAAACAAAGCCAATGTTGTTTCATAGCCAGAAGTAGCCAATTGATGAAAATTAAAATCGATAAAATGAACAACTGGTGCATTGGTATCCAACTGTTTTTCATACCTTTCCTGGGTGGATATCAAACTTTCAATCTGATTAACCGCCATAGCATAGATTTGTATTTGATAGCCTTTTTCCTTTGCGTGTTTCACGATAAAATTTAATGCGAAATCAGTATCTCTTAATGTTCCTACGTATATTATATTTTTTCTTTGAGATGTTGCTGCAAGAATTATGTCTTCTTCCATATCAAACAGAAAACTGTTTGTGAACACAATAACATCATTACGATATTGCTTTATTTCTTCAAAATCAGGATGAATTGTTCTGTATTCATCAATATCGATTACAACAAAACCCTCGTCCGGATAATCTTCCTTTATTCTTTTTATCAATGCTGTTTTACCTGCACCTGGCTGTCCTGCAGCAAAAATCAACTTTGGATTATTTGTTTCTGATACAGTATCTATATCTTTGCTTATCAAATAATTCTTTTTTTCTTCGTATTCATCTAACCTGACACTTCTATTCACTGTAAATTTAGTCTTTAACTCGTCAAAATTCATTTTATTCTCCATATGTGTGTATTTTCAATAAAACACCATCTCTTGTGTTAAGAGCTATATTTAATCCGTGTTTGATGATTTTTTGGGCGAGTCTATTTAAACCATAAAAACTAGGTGCAATCAAATTTGTAAAGAAAATTATGACTCGCATCATATATCCTTGATTGCACTTTATGATACAACACGCTTTTATAAAGTCAAGTTTTACTTGTTAAAACATCACTTTTGTATTATTTGGCTACATTCGACCACACTACCGGATAGTTTTCTTTGACTTCATTGGTCTTCGGGCAGTTCGATAAATCCATTTCAAAAATGGTCATTTTTTAAGCATTATCGAACTAATTGAACACTGCTTAAACATCTTGTTTTTTGCAAATTTATGCGATAGTATCAATACAAACAAAAAACCGCCATGATAAAAGATAAAAGTTTTTCTGCATATATTATACCAGTTCGCGTAAAAGATGGAGAAACGCAAGTTGCTATGTTGAATTATGGTTCAAATAATTATGGACCGATTGGCGGACGTCTTGATGATGGCGAAGATTTCAAAACCGCGTTGCGTCGTGAATTAACTGAAGAATTGGGCGAACAATCTCTGAATTTGTTAGATTTAGTCACAGAAATCCCAGTTGCATATTCTTTCAAACACACAGACCAGCAACGTGCAGAAAAGCGTGGTGCTTGGTCCGAAGAACACCATTATTTTATTTCACACGAAACAGAAAATATTGACCTAACATTTTGTGAAAAACGAAATGAAAATATATCTGTTGTTTGGTTGAATATTGCAAGTTTAATCGACCCACAAATTATTCAAATTGCCGATATGCGTAATTTTTTTGCAAAACACATTATATCTAACCTAGAATGTCGTTTTTCTATGAGTGTTCGGCATAAGTATTTTGAATTGATAAAATCTGGACAAAAAGATATTGAATTACGCGCGTATGGCGAAAAACGCAGAAAGATGAAAGTCGGTGATAAATTCTTGCTGTTTGATGCAGAAAATCCTGATGAATCCATTATTTGTGAAATATTAAATATGCATGTTGCGCCAAATTTTGAATCTTTGTTTAAAAAATTGGATATTAAACGTTCTGGTTTTGATAACTTAGACGAACTGATTGATACTGTCACAAAATTTGTTTCACGTGAAGAATTACAGCGAGAACAAGTTGTCGGTATTGAAATCAAACGGGTTAAATAATAATTAAAATATTCCGTAAGTCGTGTTTTACGCGTTCTGTCTTTTGTATGTTTTTGACACATGTGGCTACACGATAGTGCAATTTTTTTGCTACACAGAAGCCACACAATGAAATTCTGCTACACAGTGAGCACACAGTTACACGCGCTACCCCCCCCGCAGATTCTGTGGCGTTGCGAAGGTGTGTATAAATTTTTTGCGATTTTCCGGGGGCCACTGTTAATCCGTGTGGTATCGGTGTATATTGCGCAAGGGGGGCTGACACCCAAAAAACAACAACGCTTGACATTTTGTTTATTTTGTCTATAATACTTGGTATGAAGAAAAAACAAACATTTATTGATACAATATATCTTGATATGGATGGGGTTGTTGCCGACATTCGGACATTGGCCTCTGCGTTGACAACCTGGATGCCGTGGGACATGTTATCACAACAAGAACAACAAGAAGCACAGTCTAATCTTATACATTATAAAAAAGATTTTTTTCAACAGGCCACAACATACGAACATACAGAAAAATTATATAAATTATGCAGAAAATATGCGTTACATGTTCGTTTTTTGTCTTGCTTTACACCCGAGTCTGAAAAAGAATTTGAACGCGTGGCACAAGATAAAAGAGATTGGATTCACAAGCATATAGATCCTGATATTCCTGATTCTGATATTATTATTGTTCAGCGCGGCAAACACAAGTATGCCAATGCTTCTAGTTTACTTATTGACGACAATCCAAAAAACATTAAAAGATGGAGAGATTGTTATGGTACTGGTATAATCTTCAAAAATTTGAACAATTGTACATATCAATTAGAATCATTAAACTTTCAAAAAAAGCCTTGTAATTCTAACCTGTTACACACTGTGTTGCAAAGACAACGCTAATACTATTTTCATACAAATATATAAAAATGCCCCGAAGGGCATTTTTATATTTATCAATCAACCGTCCAACCATCTTTTGTCCCCAGATACATAGGGCTTACTTGTGGTTGTTTCTTTTTCATTCGCAAAGATGCAGAATTAAAGTTGTCAGCATTGTTTTCTACACTTCTGGATTCATAAATCCAATCCGGATTAGCGGCCATAACTTGCATAGCCATCAATTCCGTTTGGAGTTGTTCTATTTTTCGTTGCAATTTTCTTTGTGCAATGACCAACGCCGCTTTTCTTACTTCATCTTTTTTACCTTCTAGTCTTTGCAATTCTGCTTCTACCTTGGATAATTGTTCTTGTTTTGAATTCAGGATATCCTTTTTTAAAGCATAATCAACACCGGTATTCAAATCGTTTTGTGATGGACGTCCAAACTTATTATACAATCTGTTAATTTCTTGTTTGATTGTTTTTTCTTGACGTTTTAAATCATTCGCTTCGCCTGCAGGAAGATTTTTTGATTTACGTTTCAACTGAATTCTGTCAAGTTGATCATGTAAATCATTCCATTTTTTAGCGTCACTTCTGCTAATTTCAAGAATATCTTTAGATTTTTCCGCGCCAGGTAACGCTTTACGATCTTCGGACAAATCTTCGCGTTCCGGTGCGATCGGTAAGAATTCACCGTCTGTTGCACCTGGTAAACCTTTGCGTTCTTCACCACCTGGTAAGCCCTTGTGTTCTTCACCACCTGGTAAACCTTTGCGTTCAGGCGCAGCCGGTAATCCGTTCCGTTCATCTTCGACCGGAACCACAGGAGCTTCTTCTTGGCGTTCTGGCTCTTGTGGTGTCGGTTCTTTACGAGGACCAAAAATAGCATCAGCCAACGAACCTAGTCTATCTCTGATTTTTTCAGATGTTGTTTTTGGTGCATATTGCCCAAACATACCCATACCAGAATTATTTATCGGCTCATAAACACTATTTACACCATCATGACGAATTGTATCTTCTACTATATGGAAAGGAGATTCCCCATTTGCGTAAGTGTTAAATACAGGTGTTTCACCATCTGTCAATGTTGTATTTTGATGCAACCAACCATCACGATGCGCTATGGAATCTCCATTAGAAACCACACCAACTTCATTAATAGCAGATACCATAGGATCTATTTTTTGAGCAGCCGCCATACCATCTGGGTTTATCGAACCATCTGCATTAAACAGATGTTTCAAAGCGTTTACTTCACTCATATCGATACCATGTTCATGAGCCCACCCTGCCCCAAAAACAGTGTGATGTCCGTGTGACGGAATCGGATTTGGATTATAATCAGCGTGTAATCCCATGTTATCCGCAGTGACACCACCCGCATCACCATTTAATACAATTGCACGATACGGGTCAATTGTAGTTCCATGTTCTGCGTTATATGCCTCGATTGCCTCAACACGTTGTTGCAATAAATCTGGATTATCTTGATACCATCTTGTTGCGATATCCTTGGCATGTTCCAAAGCCTCGGGAGTATATTCTTGACGTTGTACCCTTTCATCCCAGGCCTCGTGTCCTTCTGAAACTTTTTTCTGAAAGATTTCGTTATCTGGGTGCGCTTTGTTATACTCACTAATTCCATAATTTGCCGCCGCGCGTCCCGCGAAACCACCGCCAATAGTAGCCGCAACATTTGCCAAAGACCACACCAAAGATTCTGCTGTACTCATATGCGCATCTTTGGCATCACGATACATTTGAATAGCACTTGTTGTACTGCCAATCGCCAAAGCACCATACCCCAAAGGTATCGCAACCTGGGCCAAACCTGCGGCACCAAATACCATAGCCACCGCCCCAAGAGCACTGGTTCCCAAAGAAGCCACCAAACGTTTATCTTTGATAAACGCCTTGATATCACATGGTAAACCTTTTGCTTTTTGATTTTTACGCCATTTATGAATCTGAACAGCACTTTTAGCAATAGCAACAATCACGCCAACCGCAGCAAGACCCGCAGCAAGACTCACACCCGCAAGCGCCGCACCAGCAGTCGCAATTGTTGTAATAGCAGCACTAACCAAGAAAGCACTGGCAAACCCCTTCAAAATACGAACAAAGAAATCTATTCTTTTTTTGCGCTTATCTTCTGGTGTAGCAGATTTTGCAAAGCGCGCCTTGGAACGTTTATCTATATTCGAAATCGGTTTAAATAATTTTGAAAAAACGCCTTTGATTTTATCCGCCGAGCCTTTTACCTTGGCCTTTAATCTCGCGGCAAAACCGGCAGTTTGATTAACCTGGTAATCCATGGCCGCCTGATACCCGCTGTCTGATATTTTGCCACCTTCCTTGCGCAAATTCTTGATAAAGTCGTCACGGTATTTTGGATCTGTAAACTGTTCTGGATTTTCTGCACCACTGATAATTTTTTCAGCAGTGTCTATTTCATACAATTTGTATAACAGTTCTTCGTTGACTTCACTGGCCAAAGCCTTGCCATCAATCTTTTCATCGACTTTCGCAGCATGGCGCAAAACAACCTCGTGTCTTGCCAAATCTACAACAGATTGCAAACGACCTTGTTCATCGATAGTACAACCTTTGGCATAATCAGAAACCAGTTTTCCTTTTTTATCGCGGAACTGGGGGATTGGATTACCATCTTGGTCCAAGAATTTATATTTTGATAAATCTTGTTTCTTGTCTTCTGTTATTTCAACCTTGCCAACAGCGGCACTAACATCATCCAAATGCTTTTCTATTTTACCAGCATTTTTATCAGAAACATCAGACAATCCGTATTCTTGGTCATATTCTTGGAGTGTTGCTTCTATTTGTTGTTGGTTTTTTGTTAAAATATCTTTTAAATTCGTATTACCAAGTTCGACAGCACCAACATCTGAATCTTCTAGACGCGCAGCAAACATTTTGTTATAGCCATCGTACGTATCAGCAATATTAGTCACATCTATAAAATTCAGGAAACGTTTTTCGTCTTCCGTTGGCAAAACACCCGCACCATTAAATGAGTAAAATTCTGCAGCCAAAGCGTCTATTCTATCACGAACAGCACCCAATAATTGTTTATCTTCATCTTTATCAGATTTTTTTAATGATTTATACGCATCTGCCAGTAAACCAGGTGAAACAGTATCAACATTTTGATTTGCCTGGTATATGCGTTTCACAAAACGTTCAGAAAATTCCAATTGTTGTTTATCCGTCAGCTCTGGAACAACGGTTAATTTTTCATCAATAACACGAACATCATCAGAATCTTTAACCGCTTTGTAATCTTTGCCAGAAATCAATTTCATATCATGATATATTTCCAATACATCACGACAAAAATTTAACTCTACAGCGTCTGCATTCAAGGAACGCACACGTTTTGCATTAGTCAAATCTGTTGGTTGTTTAGCCATAACTTTCTCCTTTGGGGTTTATCTTTTCTATTGTTATACTGGGGATTATATCATAAGTTTTGATATTACGCAAGTAATAAATTGACAAACAATTTCATTTTTGTCAATCGGTATATAAATAAAAATTATCGACATAAAGCGTATGCTAAACACCAATAAAATCACTGCTTAAAAACTTGACTTTGGCATCGGTCATGAATACAATCGTTTGGAACAGATAAATATGTAATGGATGGTAAAAATGGCTGAAAAACTTTATTTTTATAACACAATGTCCAGGGCGATAGACGCATTTGAACCCGCAGATGCCGCAGAGGTTAAAATGTATTGCTGTGGACCAACGGTTTACAATTATGCACATATCGGCAATCTGAGAACTTATATTTTTGAAGATTTGTTAGCAAAAACTATTCGTATGGCAGGTTATAAACTGAAACACGTTATGAACATAACAGACGTTGGCCATTTGACAAGTGATGCTGATACAGGCGAAGATAAAATGTTGTTGGCCGCAGAAAAAGAGAAAATTCAGGTATTGGACCTGGCTCGCAAGTATGAAAAAGTGTTTTTTGATCACACATCGGCATTGGGATTAAATCGCCCCGACGTGGTGGCACGCGCAACTGAACATATCCAAGATATGATAAAATTTGTCCAAAAATTAGAAGAAAAAGGCTATGCTTATTTTTCTAATGGGAATGTTTACTTTGATACTGCCAAGTTTCCAGAATATGGCAAACTGTCTGGACAAAACCGTTCTGAACTACGCCATGGTGCCAGAGTTGAACAAGACGAAAATAAACGTAATCCATCGGATTTTGTTTTGTGGTTTACTACATCAAAATTCGCAAACCAAATATTACAATGGGATTCCCCGTGGGGCAAAGGGTATCCTGGGTGGCATATAGAATGTTCAACAATGGCCATGAAATATTTAGGCGAGCATTTGGATATTCATTGTGGCGGGATTGACCATATCGCCGTTCATCACGAAAACGAAATCGCCCAAAGCGAGGCTTTTTTGGGACACACATGGGTCAACACGTGGATGCATGCTGCATTTTTACAGATGAAAGATGGAAAAATGTCCAAATCCAAAGGCGAATTTTTAACTTTGGATACATTGGTTGAAAAAGGATATAAACCCGAACACTATAAATATTTTTGCCTGTCTTCACACTATAAGACATCTGCAAACTTTACTTTCGAGGCTTTGGATGCGGCTAAGAATTCTTATGAAACATTAATCAATAAAATAAGTGAATTAAAAAGACTTGCCACTTCGGATGATTTTGTGGATTCAGCAAAAGAGGCGGACAGTATAAAAACATTTAATTCTTTTATGTTTAACGATTTGAAAACGCCCCAGGCATTGGCCACCATATGGGATGTATTAAAAGACCAATCCATCCCTGCGAAGTCAAAGTTAAACTTTGTAGAACATGTTGACAAGATATTTGGGCTGTCTTTGGACAAAACCATAAAAGCACAAGAGACAGAGTTTGTTATTTCAGATGATATGACCAAGATAGTAGAACAACGGCAACAAGCAAGAACGAATAAAGATTGGGCAAAATCTGATGAATTAAGGGATTTGTTGTTGGCAAACGGTATCGGCATTAAAGATTTACCAAATAATCAGTACCAATTGTTTGCAGCAAAAAAATCTGATTAAAAAGACGTGTTTTAAATTTGCGACACACAACAATATTCGACAAAAATACAACAGGTATTCGTACCGTGTAGTGTTGTGTGCGCCACACAAATGGTCTTTTTGTTTTAACGCAATAAAAACAACTTGTTTTTAGGCTATTTATTAAAAAATATAAAAACGCAGCACAAAGTTGACAATCAGAAATTTTGTGCTATCATCCTTGTAAAAATAAACAAAAAAGGTTAAAGAAAGATGACTATCCCAAAGACACTGTTGGACATGCCTGCCGAGGAACGCGAGCGTTTGAACGAAATATTTGACGGATTAACAAACAACAAAGACACAGTACTAAAAGCAGCGACATCCGCCGAAGATGACGAATACACAAAACAAGTCCAAAAAAAGATTGACGAGGCTGTCGCACTTGGTTTTTCTGACAATTATGTGTTAATGGGGATTAAACCTGGACCACATCCTGGACCAAAAGAAGCAGCACGAACATTATATGATTTGGGCACTCTTGTTTCGCCACCTAGGGGCGTTGACTGCAACGACTTTGCTTTTGCTGTTTATTACAAAAACGTTGTCGACTTTTTTGGATTAAACGATGCTCTCATCGACGCAAACAATAGCAATATTGACGATGTAATAAAAATGGTGACAAAACACAAAAAAGAAAGTTATCTTTTGTTAGGATTAGCCACGATAACCCAGTCTATTTTTGATGCCAGAGATCTGTCCGCAGATGTTTATATGGAACAATTGGCTAAATCTGAAAACCATGCCCCCATCGCAAAACACATAAAAACAACGGATGATAAAATTACATTTTTATTATCATTGTGTTCTGGCGATATGAGTTTAGAGACCGCTAGCGAACAAGACCTTTTATCAGCGGAAATTTTTAGGCACATGGTTCTGTTAGCGATAGACAAAATAAAGAAAGAACAAGATGTCAAAAAAATCGATGAAATATTTTATCAATTTGTTGACAACTGTTTAATTGACAATTTACAACAAAAACTGGACCGTTATAAACGTTTGCCGACTGCAACACCTAATAACTCTGAAGTGATATTGAATAACGGAGAAAGCGTCTATCTGGTCGATATATCACCCAATAAGAATCCAAACAAAGATAAAGTATATGAAGTTGCACACAGTATTGATGTTAGCAAAATAATTGATAAAACGTCTGATTTTTCTAATTTGATTGTGCATGGTGATTTTATTTGCAACAAAAAGAAGTCAAATGCAACAATAACTTTGCCACAATACATATATGGAAATTTAGATTGTTCCAGTTGCGATACAAATTTATTAAAAAATGTAAAAAACATTCCACAGGGAACAAAATCTATCGATTTTACACACACTATTACAAATTTCAGTGATTTATCTGATGTTATATTTCCTGATTCTGTTATCAGTTTGCAACTGGCGAGATACACAATAAATAAAATTTTGAAAAACCCCGTAGAGTTGGAAAGTTTTCAAGAGTTTACAAAAAAATATCCAGCAATAAAAGTATACGATGACAAGGGGATATGTTTACAAGATAAAATCGCCCAATTATCACAACCAAAAACGGTCGAACAAGAAGAAACAAAATCTAAAAAGGCCGTTCAACAACAAGTTGTGGATGATTCTGTGCTTTTTGAAAAAACAGATGAATGGTTATCTCGTAAAGATATTATTACCATACTGCAACAAGAAGACTTTTTCAAAAGTAACAATCTTGATTTGGATAGATTAATCAGACTCGCAACCAAAACAGCAAAAATATCATCTAAAACATATAATGATATCGTTTGTATTCATGTTTCTTGTCTTGAACAACTAAAACATACAATATTAGAAATAATAAAAGAAAACGAACAACGTTCTTTGTCCAAACAAGAAGAAAACGTTTCTGTTGTGAACGCTGAACAAACAAAAACACAAGTTCAACAAGAAAAACCTATCGTTATCGAAAAATACATTCCCAGTTCTGTGTGGAGGGATATTTGTAAAACCTGTGGTGACGGTAAACATACATTGTTGGCATTATTACAAGATGCAGATTGCATTAACATAGACCCAACAATCACGCCAGATAATCAGGTTTATTATTTTGATAAAAACAATGTCAAAGCCAAAGCGTCTTCGTTTAAATGCGAAACAGGTTCTTGTTTTACACAGAGTCCAGACACACATGCAAAACTGGGCAGAAAACGTATCGTATGGTCAGTGGTTCACGAACAAGATACCGTTTTTATGGTTGCATTGGGCTTTTTCGAAGAACATTCTGGCACAGGCCGTATTTCTAAACAGTATGGTATCTTAATTAACAATGCAAAAAAATGTTTGTATCAAGATGCCACCATTACTTTGAAATCTGTAAAAGATATGCAAACAGTTAGAAAGTTATTAGCAGAACAAATGGCATCAGAAAAAAAGTCAACAAACCAACAAAAAACTTTACAAACATCCGATACAGAAAACACACCTATGCAAGAGACAACACCAGAATCCCAACCTGATGCAAACGAAAGCGTTGTTGAACCCGTTGGTCAAACAGAACAGCCTCAAACAGTTACAACACAAATCACATCAGAACAACAGGAAATAAAAGATGTTGTAAATGTACCGGTTGCGCCTATTGACAAAACAGAGGACACAAAGCAAACAAAAACAACCGAACAAGTGCCAGAACAAACACAAGCCCCGGTTGTTGTTGTGCCAAAACATAGACGTCCAAGGATTGGCGAACACAGGGTACTCGTTCCGGCTGACGACCAAAAAGCACCACAAGTAAATCAACAACAAAATTTCCTACAAAAGTCTGAACCGGCAACAAAAGGAAACAGTAATATGAAAAAAACTGAAAAACAAACCGCACATAAATTTACATTGAGCGATGTGCAACTGATGGAAAAATACATTCAGTTTGTATTAGATGCTTTGACTGAAAAAATTGCAAGTCTGGACACCCAAATCAATGAGGCAAACAATAAAGTCCAGACTTTAATGACGCGTATAAGCAGTCAATCACAACAAGTCATCCAGGCGAGCGAAACATCACAAACACAAGCCGATTTTGAAAATTGGAACAAGTTAATTCAATCCAGAAATCAAACACTGGAACAAAATAAAAACATTCAAGAAGCACAGAAGAACTTGTTAAAACAACAAAATAATTCTGATGTAAATTTATCTGAATCGGATTTAACTGTTGTAAAAGCCTGCATTAATACATTTGCAACAAATTTAAACAAACAAATCAAAATTGCCAAAGAAAAAGTCGATACAACAATGGCAAGCACCAATGTGGATGACCAAGTAAATGCAGTCAATAAACTTGGCGACATTTTACTACAAAAAAAGTCTATTGATTATATATGTAATAAAATTGCTCAACAAAAAGCAAAATAAAAAATCACCGCCCATTTGGGCGGTTTTATTCTTTCTGGAACTTTATACTAAATGCCAAATTTATATTCTACGCCACTTTCGTGTGGAATTAGCGTTAAAGTTTTGTTTTCTAAATCATATACAGAAGTGTGTGTTGTGTACCATGTTTTTCCGGTTCTTTCATGTTGTTCAAACATGGACACAGCCGTTTCAATCACAGGCACAAAATCTTGCAGAGGTGATGATATTGTCACATCTTTATAGGCGGGACTAAAATCACCAACATATTCGGAATACCAAAACGGTGTTGTGTTCTTGTTATAGGCATTTGTGTACCAAACACTTTTCAACAAAGAAATCATTCCATCATTTGTCGATGCGTTATTATAATTTTCGCGCAAAATATTAAAACGTTCTATTCCCGCAGAATGAGGCGTTTTATCAACCGCCAAATAGAAATTTGTCATAATATTAGCGTTTTCTACAACAACCAATTCATTATTTATAAATTCCACCACAACAGTTTTTTCTGGGTCAGAAATCATAAAATGCCCTTCTTCGTGTTTATCGCCATTGTTCATCGCATATATGTTTTTTGATTTCAATAACTCTATTGCAGAATCAACAGAATCTGCATAATCTAAAACATAACGAATTACAGACACAAAATACATATCATCGCCATCCGGATTTGTCCCTGTGGTCAAAGGCATATCGCCAAATGGAACAACATTTATGTTTATCGCGACACCTGCATCATTTATTCCGTCAACAACACGAAACGGCAAGATTTTATATCCGTCGGTATATAAACCACTGTCCACAAAATCAACACTGGTACCAGGAACCATTGTTGCAATACCCACCGAAGCATGCCGACCATTTTTTGCAGATGTATGAACGATAAACTCTACATTTTCATCGTAATACCAATCATAATTGCGTCCATGAAAATTGCCGTTGCGCACACTGGAACAAGCGCCTAAATTTGGATTATTATATTTGCGATTAAAAGATTCCGCAAATTGGTAGTCATAATCATCATAATAGACCTCGTAAAAATAATCTGCGACCTTGGACAATTTCAGATTTTTCATAAAAACTTCATTTTGCGATTTATTATCACAAGCAGTTAAACCAAAAACACACAAACACCCAAGTATTGTAAAAAATTTTTTCATAGGCACCCTCCCCCCACTTTTTTTGTTATTACAACAGAGAGAATACTATGATTTAATCAAAAGAGTCAACAAGAATAGTTATCCAAGGAAATAATTGGGATTAGTATAACACCTCTATCTGGACATGCTGTTCACGGCAGAAATTGGCGAAAAAGCTGACAAATGCACGTATTTTTTGAGAATCAGCAATTTCAGTTCTGCAAACACAATGTACTTCGGTTTCGTATTGGTATGGAACAGTGTCCAGCGCAACCAGATTATGACTATATTTTTCAAACCATGATGGTAAAACTGTAATTCCATCCCCAGCATTAACCAAACGATATATCAGCGCCAAAGAATCTGATGTAGTATTCAAATGTTTTGCACGTTTGACGATGCTCTGATACTCTGGCAAGTTCAGATACCGTTTTGCCATACATAAATCATGGTTTTCCAATAAATCTTCCAAATTTTTTGGTGGCGTGTGAGAATTCAGATATTGTTTACTGGCATAAAATTGTGTGTGGGCCTTGAATTTAAATAAAATTTTACCGTGGATATTCGTGCGGACCTTGGAGTCGATTATCAATATATCTGTATTTTCAATATCTGGTTCTTGTTTCATTAACAAATCCAGACGAATTTTTGGGTATTGTGCATAGAATGCAGACATATTTTGCATAATAAAACTGCCAATCAGGCCTTCTTCGGTCCAGACGGATATAAAGCCAGACAAATCGTCAAAATTCGCGAATTTGTTTAAAATATTATCCAGTGTTTTTTCTATGACGTCTATTTCACTGTATATCAACTGGGTAGAATTTGTTGGGATACTACCTTCGTAATTTCTGTCGATGCATTTGGTATTCAATCGTGTTTCCAAATCTTTTATCAATTGGGACATATTGGAATTTTTGATACCGTTTTCAAGGGCAGCAGCCTGGATGCTGCCCTTGTCGACAATTTCTTTCAGAGCCAATAACTCTTTCAGTAAAATAATTTTTGTTTTCAAAGTAGCCACACCTTTATGTTAACAATATAAATATTTTTGTAAACAAAAATGTTTATATTCCTTTCACAAATTCTTCCAGTGTTGCACCTGTGGCATTTAAAATTTTTGCAATACTGTTAGTAGATGGCCACCGTGGTTGACCATATTTCGACCAACGTTTACTTTTATTAAAAGATGTTGCGTCCAATCCACTGTATTTCGCCAATCCAGAACAAGACATATTATGTTGACTAGCAAAGTTATCTATTGCTGTCCAAATATCGTTGTGTGTCATATTTTTCTCCTTTGTTTGCTATGCACGAGATGATTATATTCTGTTTTTTAGAATTTTATTCATACCCCTTTTTATATACTGGATATATAAAAACGGTAATTCGGGTGAATAGATTCATATAAAACATCGGTATACATGTTAGGAAATCGCCCAAAAAACAGACTAAAATCATAGAAATATATTCATGCGATAATAATTCCAGGCCCTATAAAAAATAGGATTTTGCTCTTGTTATAATATGCAAAATAAAATTATTGATGACGTCAAATATGTCTTGAAACGTATAAAACCAAGCACCAGAAAAAAATTAAAAAAATTGGATAAAAAACGCTTGCGTGGAATACGATAAATTTTCTAAAATTGATGTAAAGAACAGGTGGTGAAAACCAAATGTTCGGGGTTGTGATAGGCCCTGTGGTATGCTCGGCGCGGTTGTACGTGTCGTTACAGATTGTATTTACACATATGCATTTGATTGGCATTTGTGTATATTTACACCGGAATTCGATTCGGTGTGCGTTTGAACAGATATCATTTGTAAAATGGTTGATATCTGGGCATATCATGGTATTTATTACAAATTCCTGAATAATTGTGTTTAACACCTGTCAAAGGGAAAGGACAGGGAAGATATGAGAAAAACATTATTTGGATTGGTTGGGTTATGCGGAATATTGTTCGCATTACCGGCAATGGCTACGCTCCCTGCAGGATATACCGAATTGGAATATATTGAAAGCACAGGAACACAGTATATCAAAACATCCTTGAAAGCCTCTGATGGTGACGTTACAGTTGTTGCAAAATGGACACCAACAAATTTTGATAACCTTTCTCAATACGCATGTGTATTTGGTGCCAATTCTAATTTTCAGGCTGGATACAATTCAAGTGGCACAGCAAATATTGGCAACGCATCATCTTCTGGTCGCTTTTTCTATTTAGATACTCCTGTTAATATTATGGCTGTATTATCAACTGACGCATCTCGTGGGACATACTATGTTGGGGGTACTGACACAGGGTTAAAACGCGCTTCATCTGTTAGCTTTACATATATATTTGCAGCATACAATAGCGGAAGTGTTTCATATTATGCTACTGGAAAATTATATAAATTTTATGCAATCAGAAGTAATGCAAAAATTATGAATTTGGTTCCTGCACAAAATTCTTCTGGTGTGGTCGGCATGTACGATACTGTTACCAATACTTTCTTTACAAATTCTGGGACAGGTGAATTTATCGCAGGGCCGATTGCTGGCATAAAGATTGCGACGACCAAAATGGTTGATGATGAATTTGCGGTGGCGGAGGCGAATTTAGCGGCGACGGTTCAAACAATTGAAAGTGTTGTTAGTCGCACAATATCCCAGACCGGACAAATTCAAGTATTGCAAGACACAAAACAAACCAGACCAGATGAAACTTGTCCACCCTATCGTCAATGTTTATTGGTTGAAGACGAACAAGATGTCCCACATTGGTATGTGATTATTGATCCATTCCGCGATTTTGCAGCACCAATTATAGCAAACAACGTTGCGCCAATCAGTACTACGAGCGATGTTGGGTATACACAATTAGAGTATATCGCTTCTAGTGGTTCCCAGTATATTGATACAGGTATTGCTGTCAACACTTTAACAACCCCTACTATTGAAACCGAATTTACTACGACAGATTCAGGAGATAGAGATTTTTTTGGCACAACAGCAAACTCACCTGAGACAATTCTTTATAATGTAGCGATGTCTGGTGGCAATCTTTACATCAGATGGGGTAGCACGTCTGGACGTAGTTTTTCTGGGACAACATCTTTTTTAAACTTTACCAATGGCTTTCATAAATTAAAAATTACAGGAACGACAACTGCCGAAATTTATGTAGACAATGTAAAGCAACTAACAGCAACTTCAGGCTTTTCCGGTTTCAGCAACACACAAACTATTAATATCTTCCGAGGAAGAAACAATCCGTCGAATGCTAAGTTTAAAAGTTTTACAATAACAAATGCAAATACAATCCTATTTAATGGTATTCCCGCTCGTCGCAACACCGATAATAAAATAGGCATGTACGACACAGTGTCAGGAAGATTTTTTGAAAATGCTGGGAGCGGAACATTTACAGCCGGTCCAGCAGTTGCAAACACAGATATACCTGCTATCCCAACATGGTCTGCCACATGGGCGACAGATGCAACCAAAGGCGTTGTTGCAGGTAATGCGTATGGAGAAGGTTTGTGTAATGCAACATCAGAAACAACGATTGGTGCAATTGCAACTGCTATACAATTATCCAATACAAATTGGGCAACGGACGGATCACATTGCTGGTGCAGAATTACAGGTATTAAGGTTGACGGCACTCACTCTATAGCAAACACACAAAATTGGGTCAAAGCAACAACTTTCTCTTCGCAAGTAAATTGTGACACTGATTGTGCAAGCAGTTGTAGTAATTATATATCAACAGAAACAGCATTTCGATCAGCGATGTTAAATATATGACACCCTTTGTAAGACAAACAAAAAGGTAAAAGTAATGAAAAGATTATTATTTGTATTATTCGGATTGTATGGGATGTTATTTGTGATACCTGCATGGTCAGCAAATAATTTGCCAGCTGGATATACAGAATTAGAATATCTTGAAGCCACTGGTACACAATATATTAATTTAGGCACCTTATCCAACGGTAGTGTTGAAGTAACTTTTAGTCCAACCAGATTAACCGGCGACGCATCAGGAAATGAATACGATGGTATTTTAGGCATAAATTCTGCACCACAATTGGGATGGTTTACAACAGGTTGGACAATTGGTAATGCAGGCAGCACCAAACCATATAAGCCAGAAATCGGTAAAGTATACACATATAAATGGACTGCCAGTGACGGTAAATCGTACATTGACAATATTCCAACAGGCCTAACTAGAACAGGTACCTTGACTCTTAAGTTATTTTGGACTGCTGATAATAGCAAACCCTCTAAATGTTATGGCTATAGGCAATATAATTCTGATGGTGTTTTACAGGTTAATTTAATCCCTGCGCGTTATGATAATGACGGAACACTTGGAATGTATGATACTATTTCTGGGACATTTTTTGATAATGATGGGACTGGTAATTTTATTGCGGGTCCAGATGCCATTATAAAAATTGCAACAACAAAGATGGTTGACGAAGAATTTGCAGCGGCGGAGGCGAATTTAGCGGCGACGGTTCAAACGATTGAAAGTGTTGTTAGTCGCACAATAACCCAGACCGAACAAATTGCGGCTTTGCAAGCCGAAAAACAAACGCGCCCAGATGAAAGTTGCCCTGCGAATAAAAAATGTTTATTAGTTGAAGACGAGCAAGGGTTTCCGCATTGGTATGAAATTATTGAATAATCATGTCGTATAATAACAAACAAGGAATAAAAAATATGAAAAAATATTTATTAGGATTACTGGCTATATTCTTTGTATTACCAGCGATAGCATCATTACCAGATGGTTATACGGAATTAGAATATATTGAATCTACTGGCACACAATATATTAGTTCATTTTTAAACACTTCTGGGGGAGATGTTACAATTGTTACAAAGTTTGTTCCAACACGTTTTGATAATCTTGATGATTATGCATGTGTATTTGGGGTAGACAGCAATTTTCAAGCTGGCTACCGTAAAAACGGTACGGCTTACATTGGAAATGCAGCATCCAGTAATAGTTTTTTTAGTCTCAACACCCCTGTTATCATTACAGGTGTGTTGTCCTCTAATTTAGAACGAGGAACTTATTATGTTAATGGGCTTAACACAGGATTGAAACGCACAGTATCTGGATATAACGCATATATATTTGCTGCAAATCGCCAAAATGTCGCAAACCATTTTGCTACAGGTAAAATGTATAAATTTTCTGCTACAAAAAATAATGAAGAAATTATGAATTTAATTCCTGCGCAGAACTCTTCTGGCATTGTCGGTATGTTTGATACTGTTACCAACACTTTCTTTACAAATTCTGGGACAGGTGAATTTATTGCAGGGCCAGAAGTTATTATAAAAATTGCAACAACAAAGATGGTGGATGATGAATTTGCGGCGGCGGAGGCAAAATTAGCAACAACGGTTCAAACGATTGAAAGTGTTGTATCGCGCACGATATCCCAAACTGGGCAGATTCAGGTATTGCAAGACACAAAACAAACGCGACCAGACGAAAGTTGTCCTGCGAATAAAAAATGTTTATTGGTTGAGGACGAACAAGGCATTCCCCATTGGTATGAAATTATAGAGCCATAACTCATGGCTTTGTTATCTTGATAGTTTCTACATCAAATAAAAAACCGACATATGTCGGTTTTTTATTGTGCATAGAACAAAAGATTTTTTTTATTTAGATTGGATTTCTTTAACTGTGACCTTGAACACAACCTCGTGTCCTGCCAATTCTGGAACATAATTATCTGGGAAACGGATATTCACATCGCGTTGTTCACCAACATTTGCACCAATCAATTGTTCTTCAAAGCCCGGAACAAATTGGCCACTACCCAAAACCAATGGATAATTTTCTGCGGTACCACCAGCAAATTGAACACCGTTATCAAAACCAGCAAAATCAATTACAACCGTATCACCATTTTTTGCCCCGGCGTTCGAATCGCATGCCGCCAATGTGATTGCCCCAAAAATACCCATAATAGATACTAATTTTTTCATTTTCTTTCCTTTTTTGTTAGTCTGTTTTGTTTAAGTTGAATCTGTTTATTTTTTCGTTTTGCCATAGACGCAACGAAATCCGTATTCACGCATGGTGGGACCTTCGGCCTCTACCCTGTAATCAAAGAACGGGGTTGGACGCATAACCTCGAACGAAGGTTCATCATACACGACCATAATATTTTCAACATTACGTCCACAAACGCGTTTCATTTCATAATCTGCGACATGCGACAATACAGAACGTGCATCGCCGTCAATATCCATACCATCAGCACTTTGAATCATACGCAAACGCATACGGCGCAATTCACTGTTGCCCAATAAAATCTGAACGCGCACCATCGCGCCATGATATTCTTGCCAACGGGTTTCCATACGCGAAGAATTCCATAATTGGTTTGATTCTTCCTTTTCAGCATCCGTCAATGGACGAACCGAATCGATTTCAGCATATTCGTTCGAAGAATCCATAAATTCAGACGTGCGTTCATTATAATACGGGGCATCCGCGCCGCCATTTGCATAATCGTCCGAATTATATGTGTTCATGCAAGCCGCCAAAAACGGCACCGCACACAAAAATAGCAATGATTTTTTCATTTCTTTTTCTCTTTCTCTGATATTGTTGATTCTAACAAATAAACTATTTTGATTCAAGAGGCGATTTATGATAAAATTAAAATAAAATGACAAATATAGTTCTGGAATCTTTATTAAAACCATTGGCGGAATTTTATACTCCGTCTTTTGTAGAAGAAATCGCTATCAATCACGCCGGCCAAGTGTGGATGCGTTTGCACGGTGCGCGCGTGCCGTGGGTTGCGTATAACGCGCCACAATTGACCAAGCAATATCTGGTGGATTTAATTCACACAATTGCGAATATTTACGAGCAACCCTTTGACCCGTATCATGGTGTGCCGGTGGTTTATGCTGCCCTGCCCGGCAGTCATAGATTTTCTGGGATTGCGGGGCCAAATGTGCAATATGACGATAACGATTTGACAGGTGGCGTCGCAATGAGCATTCGTGGCGGTGGTGCGGTGGATACCAGTTTTGAAAACTATCATTTAGAACGCGGAAAACAGTTATTAAAGGTTAAACCACGCGAAAAAGTTCGCCCTGATGACCCGTATGACCGGTTGATGCACGCAATCAGCGATGGCAGTCCTATTTTGATTAGTGGTGCAACCGCAACTGGGAAAACAACATTTTTGAATCATATGCTGACTTTGATTGATAAAAATGCGCGTGTGATTACAGTCGAAGATTCTCGGGAAATTCGTGTTCCCCAGGCAAATCGAGTTCATTTTGTATTATCGCGCACAGAACAAAACAATGATTTTGATTATCCCAGATTGTTGGACTTGGTTGTTCGTATGACACCTGATGTTATTATCGGTGGCGAAATTTCAACAAGTAATGCATCTGTGTTGTGGGAAATGTTGGGCACAGGACACGACCATTTTTACACGACAATTCACGCAGAATCGGCCGAGGCCGCATACGCCGCGTTTGCAGACAGAATTTTACATACTCAACCGGCATATAATCGCGCAGATTTAATCAGTGAAATGAAACAAAAAATCCGCGTTGTTCAATTATCGCGTGACGGGTCTTTGCGCGCCGTGACCGAGGTTGTATAAATATCTGCTTGATTGTTGAAAAAAATATGCTAGTTTTCTTGTATATCATCCCAAAACCAAAAGGAGTTAGTTATGGGTAGTTGTGAGTATGCGGATAAACTGACTTATATTGAAACATCTATCAAATATGCTTTGGAATCAAAACATATTATCGATAGGGATGGTAAAATTTTAAACCTTGCTCTGTATCGTCAAGAAATTCAAAATGCGATTGAGGCTCGCGAAAAAAACTTGGCTCAATATGTATCCCCCAATAGTGTTGTCAAATCCAGAAATGAATACAATGTTATATCTAGTGAAATAAATTACTTGAACGATATTATCACACACACACAATATGTTGACACAGCCCAAGAACACCCTGAATTTGTTATTGACCCCGTGCAAACTAATCCTATAAGATTCACGCTAAAAGGATTAAAACAAGATTTGTTGATGTTACGCAACAAATTGTGTAAAAAATTTAATCAAAAAACAAAATAATAAAAACCCGATATTTCGGGTTTTTTACATAAAGTTTTGTGGATTCACATCTATTTTAATTCTAATATTTGCAGGGATACGCACGCCGGACAACCAATGTTTTACCACTGGTTGTAAATTCGCAAATTCGTCGCCGGCAATTAAAAATCGCATACGATACCATGACCTGATTTGATAAATTTGCGCCGCGATTGGCCCCAGAATTTTTCCGCCATTTAATTTCGGTGCTGTTGCCGCCAATGTGTCACAAAAAGATTTTAATGTTTGTTCTTTTTCACCTTCGATAATCAAAGCAATCAGTTGACCAAATGGCGGCATTTTTGCAACCCGACGCGCCGCCATATCTGTGTTCATAAAACTATCGCGGTCGCATGCGCAAATCGCGTTAAACACCGGATTATCGGGCTGATATGTTTGTAATAAAACACGACCAGGAAATTCGCCACGGCCCGCACGACCTGCGACTTGGAATAATTGTTGAAATGTGTGTTCGGGGGCGCGAAAATCTGTGCCAAACAATCCCATATCGGCATCAACTACACCAACCAAAGTCAAATTTGGGAAATGGTGACCTTTGGCCAAAATTTGTGTTCCAATGACGATGTCTATGTTGCCGTTTTCCATGTCGCACACCAATCTTTCCAATGTTTGACGCGTCATAATTGTATCACTGGACACCAATGCAGTTTTTGCATTTGGAAAACGACTGTGAACTTCTTGCTCTATCCTTTCCAGACCCGCACCAAACATAGAAATATCATTTCCACATTCTGGACATTTCTGTGGTAAAGTCATTGTGCGTCCACACATATGGCATAATAATTTACCAACTCGCTTGTGATATGTCATACCAACAGAACAATCTGGACACATCGCAACCCAACCACACTTCTTGCATTGTGTTATGGGCGCAAACCCACGGCGATTTATAAACAACATAACCTGTTGATTGGCAGATAGTGTTTCATTTATTGCGTCGTACAATACAGGCGATAAATTCCCGTGTTGTGGTGTATCTGAATCTGGCAAAACATAATCCGTGGGTTTAGATTCGCGCAAATCTATGGTTGAAATTTTTGGTAATTGCGCCCCGCCAAAACGTGATTTCAATTTTAATATTTTATATTTTCCAACATCAACATTATGTAATGTTTCCGCAGACGGAGTCGCAGATGCCAGCACCACTGGAAAACCAGAAATTTTTGCACGCAAAATCGCCATGTCGCGCGCATGATAATTGCCCATATCTTCTTGTTTATAAGATGTGTCGTGTTCTTCGTCAATCACAATCAAGCCTAAATCTTGCCATGGCAAAAACAGGGCACTGCGCGTGCCGACAACGATTCTGATTTTTTTATTTAATACACCACGCCAAATTTCACGCCGGCGCGCCGCCGTCAGATTAGAATGCCATACAACCGGTGGCGCACCAAATCTGTTCAAAAATCGAGTCATAAATTGCGCCGTCAATGCGATTTCTGGCATCATCAACAATACAGATTTACCCGCATTATATGCACGCAAAACAGAATCAAAATAAACCTGGGTTTTACCACTGCCGGTAATACCGTCCAATAAATGCACAGAAAACCCACCGTTATCCAATGCTGCACCAATTGCGTTTGCCGCCGCCGATTGTTCATTATTCAAAACGACATTACCTGTATCATGGTATGTAAAATCAAATTCGTTGTTTTCTATAATTTTTTTATCGCACAATGTTAAAACACTTTTTTTAATCATTGTGTTTATAACCGCCAGACTGACATGCGATATATTCCGCAAATCGTTTATTGTCATTGCTGTATTATCATTTGATTCATACGCGTCCATAACACGTTGACGAGATTCTGTCATTTTGGCAGATATATCAAAGTTAAAATTATACAATGGTTCTGTTTTTGGTGGCAAAAATGCGTCTGGGACATTTATTATTAAACGCAATACCGCCCCCGGTGTCATCAATGTCCAATTCGACATTTTCTGAATCCATAACAAATCATTGTCTGATAGTTTTTGCGGATATATTTCAGACACATTTTTGATTTTTTGTGGTTCCAGTCCACTGTCCCCAAAGCCAAATATAACACCGATATATGGACGATTCATAACAGATACACGCACAAATTGTCCAATATCTGCATCTGCCGTTAAACGATAGTCGTATCCGGTGTTGATAACATTTGGAATTAAAACTTTTACGATTGTGTCTTTTGCAAACATACCAATAAAATACTTGTTTTTTTTATAAAATTCAATACCATTTGTGTGAAATAAATCTGGGGTATTATTTATGTGGAAGTTTTTATTCGATTTTTGTTATTTTTTGTCTTTTTTTATTCCAAACCGTAAATGGCGCGATAATTTCCGTGTAAATACTTTATTTGATTACAAACGTAAATTACATATTTTACGGCGCGCATGTCCTGATATAACTTTTCACAGTGTCCGCATGATAAAAGGCGGTTGGAATATTGGTTTTATCATAAACAAAAAGTATGTTTTTAAAATCAGAAAAAAATTTACTGATTCTCATATTCCTAAAATTATCAGAGAAAAACGTATAACAGATGCATTTCGTGATATTGTGCCTTTGAAAATTCCTAGAATCGACATTATATCTGCCGAAGATTATACATTTTATAAATATGAATTTATCCGCGGTCATAATTTAAATACTTTACCTGGACACGTGATTTTGAAACATCGTCATGCGTGGGCTAAGCAATTGGCACAATTTATTTTTATTATGCACAACTCTAACCCTGATGGAATTCAAGATTTAATTACAGAAAAAGGTGATGGTTGGTGTCATAACGATATTTGTAATAATGTCATAGTTGATACAAAAACAATGCGTATTGTTGGCTTGATAGATTGGGAATATTCTGGGTGGAATTATTTAGAAACAGAATTCGTCAACTGCACGGCATTTTCTAGTAAATTACGGAAATCAAATATCGGTGAACTGGTTCGTGCAGAATATAAAAAATTGTCAGAAAAAAACAAAAATTAGTTTGCCTGGTTTAACACTTTATCTATGTCATCGTCCGTTGGGATATGGTCAATGACGATGTCGGCATTATACTGATGACGAAACCATGTTCGTTGTCTTTTGGCATATTGATTTGTGCGCGAAATCCAATTTTGAATCATTGTATCATATGTACAATCGCCACGCAAATATGCGACCACTTGTGATGCACCGATTGCACGTTCTGGGTTCCAACCACTGGCAATTATGGTATACCCTTCTTCAATCGCACCACCGGACAACATTTCGGGGATTCTGGCCGCGATGCGCTCGCGCAATATATCTGCATCTGGATTTATTAAAATTTTAATTGTGTCTGGGGGCAAAACAGCACCCACACGTTTGTTGTGTTGAAATTCTGTGATATGATGACCTGTTTCAAAATAAATTTCCAATGCGCGAGCAATACGTTGCGGGTCGGTCGCCGAAAAATCAGATGGCAACATCGCAATCGCAGCATCACGATTTGTCGCAACCAATTCACGGGCACGGGCACGATTTTCTGGACTAACCGTGGGCATTTCTGAAATGCCGTTCAACAGTGCGTTTACATAATATCCCGTTCCACCAACAACCACCACAGGTCGCCCTGCCAAATGTGCATCATTGTATTCAGCACGTGCCATATCTAAATATTCGCAAACACTTTGTTGTTCTGATAAATTTAGAACAGAAAATAATTTATATGGAACACCGTCCAATTCTTTGACATCTATTTTATCTGTGAGACCGGCAAATGGACTGGCAGAAATATTTTCAATTCCACGATAAACCTGAACACTGTCGCAATTTATAATTACGCCGTTTATTTTTTTTGCCAACGCGTGCGCAAATCCGGATTTTCCAGATGCAGTTGGCCCAACAATAACGTAATCCTGTATTTTCATAATGTTTGTATTGTAAAATCTAAATATTAGAAATTCAAGTACACATGTAAAAAATCTGATTGTTGTAATTTCTGAAAAGTGTTATCATTGTTATCGTAACAGGAAAGGATTATATATGAAAAAAATTAGGGTTGCTATAAACGGATTTGGTCGTATCGGTCGCTTGGTCTTGCGTGCGGCATTGGAATCAAATCGTCAAGATATAGAATTTGTCGCGATAAATGATTTGGCTCCGATTGAACAAAATGCTCATTTGTTGCAATATGATTCTGTTCATGGGAAATTGCCCATGGATGTCAAAATAAATGGCGATTATATTATCGTCGGAAAACAAAAAATTAAATGTCTTTCTGAACGAGACCCAGAAAAATTACCATGGGGTAAATTACGCGTTGATGTCGTTATGGAATGCACTGGCATTTTTACTGCAGCAGACAAGGCACACGTGCATTTGGACGCGGGTGCAAAACGCGTTTTGGTATCCGCCCCATCCGCAGGTGCAGACAAAACTATCGTGTTTGGTGTGAACGAAAAAACATTGACTAAAAAAGATTTGATTGTTTCAAATGCTTCTTGCACTACAAATTGTTTGGCACATATTGCCAAGGTTTTACATGAAAAATTCGGAATCCAAAACGGATGGATGACAACAGTACATGCATACACCGGCGACCAACAATTATTGGATAAAACACACAAAGATTTGCGACGCGCACGATCGGCCGCAATGTCTATGATTCCAACAACAACTGGGGCAGCCCGCGCAATTGGTTTGGTATTACCAAAATTGGCTGGCAAACTGGATGGAATCGCAATTCGTGTTCCAACCCCAGATGTGTCTGTTGTGGAATTGGTCGTGAACACAAACAAACCTGCGACAATTGATAAAGTCAATGCGGCGATGGAACGTGCAGCGTCTGGAGTGTTTGGGTATAACACGATGCCGTTGGTTTCTGTGGATTTTACACATGATGCGCGCAGTTCTATATTTGATGCAACCCAAACAAATGTTATTGACGGACATTTGGTGCATGTGACGGCTTGGTACGATAACGAGTGGGGATTTTCTAATCGTATGTGCGACACAGCCGTAGCAATAGGCAAGTTGATTTAATTTTTTCAAAAAAACACTTGCAAAGTGATAATGAAAGGTATAATATACTTTGGCACACGGGGTGTTAGCTCAGCTGGTTAGAGCGTCTGCCTGTCACGCAGAAGGTCGAGGGTTCGAGCCCCTTACATCCCGCCAGAAATTTAACCACGGTTTTTCCGTGGTTTTTTCGTATTATGTTTTATTGACAAAGTTATCGTGGTCTGTATAATATATGGCATGAAAAAAGTTATATTATGCTTTTTAATATTATCGGTTGTGGCGTTGGCTGGATGTGGCAGAAAATCGTCATTGGAACATCCGACCTCCGGATTTCCACGCAATTATCCGGTATATTAAAAGATTCAAATGCGGGTATGGCGAAATTGGTAGACGCGCTGGATTTAGGTTCCAGTGGGGCAACCCATAAGAGTTCGAGTCTCTTTACCCGCACCAAATCAAAAAAAACTTGATTTGTCTAAAAAAAACGGTAGAATACGATACGCAATAAAAAAAGGTTATTAAAATGGCATCAAAAAAAGGCGCAGTAGAAGTTATCAAATTAGAAAATAAAGAAACAGGATACTTTTACACAACACAAAAAAATACTAAATCTGAAAATACCAAGGGTAAAATGAAATTCCGTAAATATGACCCTAAATTGCGCAAGCATGTGGTGTTTACAGAAGGTAAAATGTCTCACTAAAATTCAAAAAATCGCCAATTTGGCGATTTTTTTGTTTTCTGTAAAAAACATATTATAAATTTTATTTTTGCTTGGACTTTACTTGTGCAACTATGCAATTGGTCAGATTTCCAACTGTTTTATATTTAACATAATCAGATTCTGGCAATTTAACCTTGAAAACATGTTGCAACGTATATAATGCACCAACCATATCCCAATAAGTAATATCTTTGTTATCAACAAACGGAGTACTCGGATTTACAGTTTGTTGTGTCATCCCACATTCTTGTGCAATTATACGACGAATTTGCTGTCTAATTTTTGGCATTGTGTTCACTCCCGTTTTAGTAAAAAAACAACGGATGTTATAATACCCAAAAACAACCGTTTGTCAAATATTATTTATTAAATCTTCCACTGCGTGGAAAACCAACAGGGATTGTTCGTCCCTGGGACGCGCGCTTTGCCGTCCATGGCGATATATCATCTAATTTCGTAGTGCCCCGCCCCGTAGTCCAACCAAAACCGTCCACAGAATTAAAGAACATCACATCCAAAACATATGTCCGGTCTGCATTGTATTTTTGCAAGATTACCCCCTTGCCCCGGGACATTTCTGGTATTTGTTCGGTTGGGAATATCAGTAATTTATCATTTGACCCAGATATCGCAATCATATCCCCAGTGACAGGCACACACAAAATCGCCGGATTTTCAGAATCTGTATTCATAATCTGTTTTCCGTTTTTGGTTTGCGCCAAACAATTTTCACCACTGACTATAAATCCAGCCCCATGCCGAGATACCAATAAATATTTTGCCGATGTATCTAAAACAAATGCACGCACAATATTTTCATCTGCCCCAATGTCAGCCATCATACGCACAGATTCCCCAAAACCACGTGCCGACGGCAAATCCGACACCGGAATTGAAAACATTTTTCCCGACGCCCCAAATATATTGACCCGGTCCGTACTCATCGCATGAAAAGCCGTTTGTAACGCATCGCCGTCTTTGAATTTGGTGTCCAAATTATTCAAATCCAGATGTCCCTTGGCCGCACGAATCCAACCCATTTCTGACAAAATAATCGTCATCGGTTCTTTTTCAATGAAATCATCTGGATTTACATCCACATCTATAACCGCAGAATCCCATGTTGTGCGTCGACGCCCCAATGTTGTTTTTTTATCATACATTTTTTTAATATCCGCAAACCACGCCTTTAATTGGTCATTTTGAGCCCCCGCATCAGCCAGCAACATTTGCAATTTTTCTTGTTCTGCACGGAGTTCAGCATCTTCGCGTTTTATTTCCATTTCTTCTAATTTACGAAGAGAACGCAGACGCGTGTTCAAAATAGATTCAACCTGGATTTCTGTTAAATCAAATTCAGCCATCAAAACAGGTTTTGGTTCGTCTTCGTTACGGATAATTTCAATCACCCTGTCCAAATTCAAATACACAACCAACAAACCGCCCAATATTTCCAAACGGTGCGCAATATTACGCAAACGCCAATTCGTACGACGGATTAAAACATTTTTCTGGTGTGCGATAAATTCACGCAATACATCACCAATCGGCATTACCCGAGGCGCGCCATTTGTATCGATGACATTGAAATTCATATTGAATTTATATTCTAAATCAGTCATCGCAAACAAATGCGCCATCATTTTATCAATTGGAACATTTTTATTTTTTGGTGTAATAACAATACGAACATCTGTGGTAGATTCATCAACAATATCTTCGACCAATGGCAGTTTCTTGGCATCTATCATTTCGCCAATTTGTTCCACCAATTTAGATTTTACAATACCGTACGGGATTTCAGTGATTACAACCTGGGACTGACCCCGTTCCAGATTTTCAATTTCCCACCTTGCCCGAATACGAAATGCACCGCGCCCAGTGTCATAATTTTTAACAATCGTATCAAAGTCATCTATTAAAATACCACCTGTTGGAAAATCAGGACCAACCAATTTTTTCATAATTTGCGCAGTTGTGGATTCTGGTTTATCAACCACCAAACACAGGGCATCACAAACCTCGGCCACGTTGTGTGTTGGTATGTTTGTTGCCATACCAACCGCAATCCCCATACCACCATTTGCCAATAAATTTGGAAAAGCACCTGGCATAACCGTTGGTTCGACAGTTGTGCCATCAAAGTTTGGCATCATATCAACACTGTCTTCATCTAAACCCTCCATAATCAACATGGCCGCCTGGGTCATTTTTGATTCTGTATAACGGTATGCCGCCTGGGGGTCACCGTCGATATTTCCGAAATTGCCCTGGCCATCAATTAATGGGTAACGAACGGAAAAATCCTGGGCCAATCTGACCATCGCGTCATACACAGACGAGTCCCCATGCGGATGATAATGTCCCAATACATCACCAACAACAGTTGCGCATTTACGAAATGCCGCCGACGGAGATAATTTTTGGCGCAACATAGAATACAAAATACGGCGATGCACAGGCTTTAACCCGTCACGAACATCCGGCAATGCGCGCGATACAATGGTCGATACCGCATATGACAAATACCGTTCAGATAATGCATCACCCAATTGTTGAGATTCTATATTTTCGATAATTTTTGCGTTTTCTTTCATATCTACCGTCTTTATTTTCATCAAGAATTTAGAACATTTGAAAAATTTTCGCAAGTCAATATTATTTATCTTGTTTTCATAAAGTCTGAAATTGTTGTTTTATTGATTTTTTTCCAAACTTCACCAACGCGTCCCACCAGAACCCCCAAGTACAAATTTGAATTATCGTTCAAATTAAACAATGCACACAAATCCGGTAAATACTGTTGCACAATTTTATAATTTTTGGGTTGTAATTCCCATGTTTTGGATTTATCTGATACCCCTTGATAAACACACAGTTCACTGTTCATACAGTATCCACGTGGCAGTTCATTTAAGTATTGCACGGTTTGCACAACAGAAAATCCCATTTGTGCTAACATTTCTTTATGGGATAATTTACTATTCGCGGGTGCCAACAACACACCGGAATTTTCCATTATAATAAATGCACGACGGGCAGCATGAAAAACTTGTTCACCTTTATCCATTTCTAAATCTCACGGTCACGAAAATATTTTACCAATGTTTCATCACGCAAATTGCGTCCACAATAGCGCGGGCCTTCGACACATTTTCCCATAGATAAACATGGTGGGGTCAGGTATTTTAATACTTTTGCATTTTCGCCGATATGTTTTGCCAATTCACGACGCAAATCACATGCCAAATGGTAAATTGCCTCCTGCGCACACCAACATGTGCGTTTACCCTGCTCGTGAATCAAAGCGTTCAAATCCGCATGTTTTTCGTATTGAACCATTGCACCGTATGGCATGATAGATGTCACCATTGAACGTGAAAAATCTGGATTACGTACCATATTATAAAAATCACGCATCCCTGTGTCTGCAACAGGTTTCAATCCAGCCATGTCCAACAATGGTGGCAAATAGAAATATCCGGTGACAGTAGGTTTTGAACGTTTGATACTGCGGTGACGTTGATCCTGACCCATTGTGGCACCCGCATCAACATGAATACGACTGCGTACATACATTAACGAATTGTCCATGTATTCCGGGCTGAATTGCAAAGTATCAACCGTATCACGAGATTTATTTTCTACAAAATTTCCATTGATATATCCATAATCTAATAATTTAAAGTCTGGACGGGTTTTTGTACCAATATATTCTGTTCTGGTGTCAAACTCGTCAAAAAGCCCGCCCAACAATTCATATTCTGGTGTCCAATCTTTGGTACTGCGCGCATATTCATCAAACATATATGCAATATCAGGATGTGTTGTTTTGATGTTGGCTACAATTTTATCCATTACGTCACGCATAAATGGTGTCCATGCGGTTCGATAAAACGCACAAATTGTTGCCAAATCGACCGTCCAATCCAATGCCGTTGGCGCAATCATTGAAACAAACATACGCAATTGTTCCTGGGCAAATTTGGGTGCGTTTTGTTCAACATATTTGTCATTTGCGTTTGGACGTTCATAACGGATAGCATCACGTGCAAGTTCCGTCACATGTTGTATATTATCAGCATAAACATTTAACCCACGTTCAATGAAATTATATGCTTGATTTATGTTTTTTGCCGGTGCACCCGGGTAATATGTTTCCAAAGTATTTTTTATGTCCGCCATATCTGGATTATCGTACATCTTGGAAAAACGTCCACTGCGTTGATCAGTATCATAAAACGGCGCCGTCAGATGCAGACCAAAAACAACACTGGAAACCGGGATGTTTTCAATCATAAATGTCCAATAATTATGTTCCAATGTTGAATGATGCCCAGTATCAAACAAACGTTTTTTTACATCAATTACGTCACCTAATTTGGAACTTTCTGCCGTATAGCACATACGCGCAGCGTGTGATGCCAATATTGTCGGCTCAACATTTGTTTCAGCAATCGGTGTTACTTTTATTTCTGACATGTGTAGAATCTCCTTTTATAATTTTACATTTATAGTAAAAATATTTATGGAATTATCAAGCATTTTATCTTTGTTTGCATACCAACAATTTTGAACTTGACATAACCCAAGTTTTGTAGTAAAAATAGGGTGTTTAAGGAAATATTTTGGTTCCCTGAAATTGGGCGGGCTGTCGTGGTGACAAGTCGGAATATGTTGATGATTTTCACATATTTGAATGTACGTTATGCAATGTAACGAGCCAATTGTATCGATTCCTGGGTTAAGGGGTTGTGTACGTATGGTAAAGGGGGCCGCTATGAAAATTCGTTTATTGTGTAAATATTTTTTGATGGGTTCTTTACTTGCTGTACCAAAAGGGACAGGTAATTTTTGTGATACGGATATTTCTATGCATGCACAACAAACTGTGAAAACACGTATTCCTGTGTGTCAAAAACAGATAGACAAACAGATAAACGACAAATCAAAAGAACTGTGCGATAAATATATCGATTTTGTTTTACAAGGTCAAAAAAACATACAATCTGGACACGACGGCCATATGTCTGCGGTAAAACGCGAATTACCAGGCGCAGTCCCAAGATGGTATTGTATTTATGGACAATATACTCAATTAAATCGTGCGTTGGCAGAATTAGGCGATACATTGACTTTGATACCATTTAACGGCCGTCATTCTTGTCCAGAATTTCGTAGATTGATGAAAGAAAAATACGATAACAACACATACTCTAACGCTATACACAGTGGCAAAATGTTTCAATCTGATACCGAATACAATCGGGCTTTACAGGCATTTTTGAAACACAATAAAGTCACAGATTCAACACCAGACATTCAAAAAAATACTGTTGTTGCGCAATTTGAAAAAAATAATTTCAAGGCTTCTGATTTACACCCCGGTACAATTATTATTGTACAACACAACAACACCCCATCAAATACGCACGCAATTATGTATTTGGGACGCGGATATGTTAAAGCAAACGAATTCGTGCCTGATAGCAATGGTGAATTTATATATGCGGGATATAATAACGAAACGATTGGTAATATATTTACAACATATAATACAAATCATTTATTTACTGCGGATATATACAATATTGCCACGGTTGAATATACAAAAGAATATAAAAATATTATGAACAAGAATAATCAAGAATTATTTGATTATGTTTATACCCCATCTGATGCTATGTACTGTGCTTATCCTAATCGTGAAAAATTAAAAGAACTGGCACAGGAAAAGTATTTTAATCGAAACAAATTTGTTCCGCCAGAATTACCGATGGCTCCAACGATGGCAAAAATTGCGCCATTTCCTGGGATACAGACAAATCTTTTGGGTGGGCAACAACGATAAAAAACGGGGCAAAAAATTAAGCCCCGATTTTATGTTTAATTTCACGAATTCTTGCCAATATTTCGCGTAAATCACCATCAGTAGCCGCAGCGACAGGACGGTTATGCGCAGAGTCAGCCAGGACGATACACAATGTTGCCAGCAAAGAATTTTCTGGCAATGGACCTATTTTATCAAGAATTTCACGCGCACGAGCATCAACAATGCGCCCCAATTCGATTAAACGATCTTCTTGACCGTCTTCACAGCCCATTTGGTAATTTTTATTTACAATAGGTATGGTAACAACACTCATATTTCTTTATTTTCCCTTTAATTTTTCTAGAATTGACATCGATTTATCAATCATTTCAACCGCACGTGCATTTTTTGCGCGCAGGTTTTTAACCTGTTGTGTCAAGATTGCAACCTCTAAATCTGTTTGACGACCAGCGGCCGACACATCAGAACGCAACCCTAAAACCGCATTTTCCAGGGAATTTAGTTCTTGAAAAATTTGTTGTTTTAAATCTGTCATTTTATTTCTATGATACGACATTTTTTATATGCGTTCAACCATAAAATGTGATATAATGTCCTGTGAAATTATCCTGTGTAACAACTGGTTTTGTTTTTTTGGGGGGACAGATTTAATGAAAACGAAAATTATTTATATTTCTGGTAGTGAAGTTTTTAACATGGCAGATGTACGCAATGCATTTGAAACTGTGCGGCATGAATTGGGCTTGGCAAATGACACTATTTTATTTGGTGTTCCTGTGGATGCCGAAGATGCTTTGGCTGGGCAATTTGATAACATTCAACCTGTTACAATTCCTGAAATCCACACAGCACAAGAACCTGAATCTACATTGGCACATATTGAAACCGACCCACAAGAAATTTCAGAACCGGATATTGAACCTGTTGTAAAAAAAGAAAAGCGCTCTAAAAAGGTTATTGCGAAAAAAGATGAAGAAAACACAAAACCAGAAGATAATGAAAAAGTAATTCCAATTTTGTCTGTGTTGTCTGGTGATGATGCGCCACATGTAGATATTGTCCCAGATAAAGACATATCGCCAATGGTTGATGACATTATAGACACTGTGGACGAAGATATAGATTTATCAGACAAACCAGAAAAATCAGATACAAGAATTGATATTTCAGACGATTTTTCAACGGACAATATTGCACAACAATCTGACGATTTTGATTTGGCAGATGTTGATATTGATATAGATATTCCAAGTATCGAGCCAGAAACAACAAAGGTATCAGAATCAGACTCTGATGAAGAAGACGGTTTGGCAAAATTGTTAAAATCTGTTCAATCCTTGCACGAAGACGAATTGCAAAAACCCGAATTATCTGTGATAGAAAATGATACAGATGAAACAGATGCCACGTTGGAAAAATTAGCAACTGAATTTGCGGAAAACCAAGATAAAATTGTAAACACTACAAAATCTGGTGCACGCGGTGGCAGAATCGGAAAATTAAAAAATATACTGCCGTTTAAAAAGGCAAAAAATAATGATTCTAGTTTAATGGGTGATTTATTTGGTTGGGCTGGCGTTGCAGCAAACGATGAAGAGTTTGGGTTGCCTGAATTTTTCCCAAGCGCAGCAAAGAAATAAGGTCTAGGATTGGATGGACGAAATAAAACGAATTCTTGTAGAAAGCGGATATGATGTTCTCAAAGACTGTCCTGGGGATACATTATGTATCGTTGACCCTACTTGTGTTTGGCCCCCGCTGTTAGAATTTATACATACAGCATGGATTGTTTTGACAGTTGTTACAGCCTTTTTATTGATTGGTTGGGCGGTGACGATGTTGCGTGGCGCAAATCATGATATGTTGAAAAACCTACGTAGTTTGTTTTTGATTTTTGGAACTTTGTCTGTTGCTTTACCGGCAGTGAATGTATTGGGGATGGGGCGCGCGATTGTCAACCATTGCGAAACCATCAAAATTTCCCAAGCACAAGTGGAAGAATTGTTAAAAATGCGTAATCAATCTATGCAACAGCAAGAAACCGAACATTTTGATATTCGAGATTCTAATTTTGATGATTTAGATTCAGATTTTAATTTCTGATATTATGCATGTACAAATCCGTAATCACGGCCTGAATAAATAGAATGCTTAGTCACCAACAAATGGTCGAATAATTTTATATCCAAACCATCAAGAATTTTCTGAATTTCTTCGGTAGAAGTTATATCATCTGTGGAAAAAGTATGGTCTGATACAGGATGGTTATGAACAAATACAACCGCAGTCGAATTTAACTCTAATGCCCTTTTGATGATTTCACGAACATATATACTGGTGCCATTAAACGTTCCACTGCTGTGCACATCATCTTTTAATAACCGATGGTCAGAATCCAAATACAAAACATGAAATTCTTCAACTGTCTTGTTCGCCAATGCCCATTTGCAATAATCTTTGACAACATTTATATCATGAAATATCGGTCGAGAATCCATTCTGGTTCGATAACCTGATAACATAATTTCATGAATCATTTTCAAAAATATAGCAATATTTCGCCCAACACCAGGAAAAGACAATAAATCTGACATTTGGGCTGTTAAAACTTGTCCAATAGAACCAAAATGTTTTAATAACGCATGTGCCAATGGTCGAACATCACGACGCGGAACAACAAAACCCAACAACAATTCTAATTTTTCATACTCGGCAAGTTTTCCATCCAGAAATTTCTGGCGCAATCTTTCACGATGTCCTGAATAAAATTTAGAATCTGGGATTGCCAATAGTTTACACCATTTTTTCTGTAAATATTATTACGCCATCTTCGGTTATTCCCAACGTGTGTTCCCATTGCGCTGACAGCCCCCCATCCACCGTGCGTGCCGTCCATCCATCAGGGTCAATTTTACATTTTGGCGAACCAGTATTTATCATTGGTTCTATTGTAAATACCAAACCCGGAACCATTTTTACCTTGTCCCACACTTTGTCATAAAAATGGTATATTTGTGGTTCATCGTGCATAACCTTGCCGATACCATGACCAACAAAATCACGAGATATTGAAAAACCATGCGGTTTAACCACAGCCTCAATCGTTTTGCCAATTTCAGACAATGGTACGCCCGGTGCACAAATTGAAATTGCAGCATTTAGTGCGTCTTGGCACGTTTGAACCAATTCGCGCGCCAATGGGGATACTTTGCCAATCATAAACATACGCGATGCATCACCATGAAAACCTTTGTACTCTGCCGTCAAATCAACATTGATAATGTCGCCATCTTTTAAAATTTCATTGTCATTTGGAATACCATGAACAATCACATCATTTACAGATGTGCAGATATGTTTTGGATATCCCTGGTATCCTAAATCAGAGGAACGTGCACCATTTGCGTGCAAAAATTCCGCCACCAATCTGTCTATTTCACCAGTTGAAACACCTGCATGAATATGTGGTGTAATATAGTCAAAACAACGCGCAACCAAATCGCCAGAAGCACGTAAACGTTTAAAATCTTTGGGTGCATATACAGATGATAACATTATTTTCTTCTCCGTGCCGCCATTTTTGTTGTTTTTAATGCCAATTTTAATGAGAAGTCACGCAGTAAAACCTCTGGCGGCATACCAGTTGTACGCAATTGACGTTCTAATTCATTTAGACGCATTAACACCGCATCTATTTCAGATTCAGGCCAAATTTTCATAGCCCGATTAAATTTATCAGAAACCTTCCAAAACAAACGAGGCAATTGACCATCAACAACCGCCGTCAAAAGTTTCTTGAAATGGGAATTTAACATACGAATCAACATATTTGGTTCAACATTATCGTACATCAACCGGTCTAACGCAGTCATTGTTTGTGGCACATACCCTGCCGTCAAAGAATACAAATAATCATCAATATCAGATGCAGATGTATCCGGCAAACATTTTTCAACATCATCTAATTCTACAATTTTTTTATCACCGACATACAGTGCAATTTTTGTTAAAAATCCGCGAGTGATTCCACGATCCCCCCCCAAATGCGTCGTCATATATTCCATCGCATCAGGGGTAATTTGATCAATACCAGCAGACGCAGATAATGTATCACGTATCAATCCAGCCAATGTGCGAGCGTCATCTGTATAACATGGCAATGCCGCAACATTGTCGTCATTTTCATACATCGAACGCAACCCACCACCTGCACGCAATTCACCAGCGCAAACAATTACTGTCGCACACAAACCAGGATGAAAAACCAAATCTGCAATTTGTTTTGCCATAGAATCCGTTGCATTTGAAATTATCAGCATTTTTTGACCGCCAAACATAGATGGACTACACCCTTCGGCAAATAATGCATCTTGTTTATCACGGAATTCATCCGAATCCACAGAAAATAAATTATCACGGTCAATTTGTAAAATTTCAATTGCATTATCACACAGTTCGTCAACCTGGCCAGCATCTGGACCATAAATCAAAACTGATTTGATTGTTTTTATACCGTTTTTAAAATCAGATTCTTTCCATTTCATTATTTATCCGAATTCTTTTGTGTTTCAGCAATTGCACGTGTACCAATATTATCAGCCAAAACAGATACAGCATTTTGCACTGCATTATTATATGATGCGTTTGCCGCAACCAAGTATTGAACAAATGTGTACGATTCTGATGCAGATTCTGTTCCTGATGCAATTTTTGTTTCACCAGCATATAAATCATATTTTGCTGTCAGTTTTATAGCCTGCCATGTGGCGGTCCCGGTTGTATCCAATCCCTTGTACGTACTGGTCGGTTCGTTTAATGTCACAACCAGTTTATATTTTGCATTAGTATCGTGCACCCCACCAAACTTTGCATTTAATGCATTGCGTAATTCAATCCCATTTATACCAGTAATTTTTTCAACATAAATATCATTATCTGTCCCAGAAAACATTGGTCTGAATCCGCATCCGCACAACAATAACAACACAACTAGTTTTTTCATCTTTTTTCCATTTATTATTTATTACCCAGGTTTTCCTGTTGCATTTTATATTTATATTACCTACACTTTTTATAAATCGCAAGGGGGAAAGATGAATATTTTTCTGACTGTTTTGGTGGCTCTGTTTTTAGGTGCGTATTATATGTTCAGTGCGCCATCGGTTCGAACGGTCGAACAAGAAACAGAATATGCCGTTCAATATGCAGACTTGCGCGGAATTATTGAATGTACTGCTGCGGTACATAATGCTGTTTTACAAGGGACTCAATTTGTTGATATTTGTGTTGAGCAAAATGGTATTCAATCTGATATTTTGTGTCTTGATAAACGTATGAATATCACATCTTGTGGCGAAACAAGTAAATATAATTATGTTGTTACGACATCTGGGACAATACCAAACACGCAATTTAATAATGTTATGACTATGTTAGAAAAACATTTTGCAGATGCAGGGAGTTTCGGAATTTTTCAATCTGGTTTTATTATATCTGGGGCAACTGTTTCTAAACACACTGTACCAAAATCACTGATTACAAATGCAAATATATCTGATGGTCAATTGGTGTATTTAACACAATTCGCCACCCCCACCCCAAACGCACAATTCACCCCCAGTGAAATAGACGATGTTGTTTGCCCGGCTGGCACATCCAAAGTATTGCGTTTTGGGCGCTGGCAATGTGTTGGATACAATACAAAAACCAGTTGTGCCGGTGATACGGTTTATGATTACGCAACAAATTCTTGTGTGCCAGATGACACCGCAAAACCACTGTGTGGGGCTGTGCAGACTGCGATTTTGGTTGATGGTATATGGGAATGTGTTGACCCGTTCCCCAGTCGAACATGCGACAATAATTCTGTGGCAAAATTAAATTATACGACAATGACATGGGAATGTATTATCGATCCAAATAAAACAGAAACAAATAGTAAATGTGCATATATAAAAACCCCCGTGTCTCGTGGACGCGGGAAACAAAGTGTTGCACGTCAAAAATTGACCTGTACAGATTGTGAAAAAATGTTGGTTGACGAAGACACTTGTGTTGCCCATTGTGTTCCAGACCCAGAAAAAATAAATTCTGAGGCATGTTATCCACGCGATGTGTCAAAATGCAACGACGAATCGCATGGGTTGTATTTCGGTTTTCCTGATGAAAAATATTTGCAATTTGTGACAGAAGTTGCGAAAAAGACAGTTTATTTTGATTCGTCTTATTCACAAAATAGAAAATTTAATTGTATGGATTGCGGCGAACGTGGCGTGAACAAAGAAAAATCTATGCCACCATATATTACAGTGTGTAATTAAAAAAACACCGTGGTGATACGGTGTTTTTTATCTTTGGTTTTGACCAGAAAAATACAGATGTGATGCCAGTTCTTTTTGTAAATTCTCTATCTCTGCTGCATAATCTCGTATATACCGTTCGCTAGTCAGTATATCGTTTCTATCTTCACAATCTTTTGGATCTAGTTTTTCCAACGTTTCACGTTCTGATTTTATTTTGGCTTGCAAATCTGCAATTTTTGCCCGTATTTGCCCTATTCTGTCATCAAAAATAGTTAATTGTTTGATAGGCATAAACACCCCCTTGTTTTCTACACACCTATTATATAACACTTTTTACACTTTTGTCAAGAACACTGCTTTATTTTATAGATTTTTATCAAGATATAGTGGTTATTTTTATGTTTATTACCATATTTTGTATTTTTGTTGTGATTTTCGAATCGGATTTTTTATAAAAAAGTGTTTTTTTAGACACAAAACCATCTTTTGTGTAAAAAGTTCAACGATTCGTTATATGAAAAACGCCGGATTTTATGCCTTTGGGCAATGCAAGAAAAAAAAATATAAAAAATGTTTTTTTCTATATTGAGATTATTTATCACTTACTATATATTGTTATCAACAAAAACAAAAAATACTATATATAGATTCAAAGGTTCAAATATGGCTGAAAATAATATTGCTTTTATTACTAAACAAACCAAGATTGTTAAACGTTCTGGTGAAACTGTAAATTTTGACGCAAACAAGATATATGACGCTATTACCAAGGCGGTGGCGGCAACAAATGAAATGACCCCTTCCCAGGTTTTAACAATTACACAATTTGTGTTGAATAAATTAGATGTCGAATTTGCAGATTGCCCCCCAACCGTAGAACAGGTTCAAGATACAGTTATTCAAACCCTGATGGATTCTCGCACTTATAAAACAGCCGAGGCTTATATTCTTTATCGTCAAAAACATTCTGAAATTCGTGATGCAGAAATTGACGCTGTCAAAGTTATTGACGGCTATGTGACCGAGGCTGATTGGCGCGTGAAAGAAAATGCAAATATTGGGTATTCCATCGGTGGACTTATTTTGCGCACTTCTGAACGTGTGACTGCGGAATATTGGTTGCATTTGTATCCAAAAGAAATTGCCGAGGCTCATAAACGTGCTTCTTTACACATACACGATTTGGGTTGGTTGTCGGGTTATTGTGCCGGTTGGTCTTTGCGTGAGTTGTTATATGAGGGCTTCAACGGTGTTCCCGGTTATTTACAATGCGCGCCTGCAAAACACATGGCGACCGCGATTTCTCATATGGTGAACTTTTTGGGAACTTTGCAAAATGAATTTGCTGGAGCTCAGGCGTTTTCGTCTGTGGACACATATTTGGCACCATATGTTCGTTTAGATAAATTGTCATACGAAGATGTCAAAAATTCAATGCAGACATTGGTGTTTAACTGTGCTGTGCCATGTCGTTGGGGCACACAGACACCGTTTATCAATTTTACTTTTGACTGGACTTGTCCAAAAGATTTACGTGCTCAACGTCCGTTTGTTGGTGGAAAACAGGTCGATTTCACATATGGTGATTTACAGCCAGAAATGGATATGATAAACAAGGCGTTTATAGAAGTTTTAACCGAAGGTGACTCTTTGGGACGTCCGTTCACCTTCCCTATTCCGACATATAACATCACAGATGATTTTCCATGGGAACATCCAAATGTCAAACCTTTGTTTGAGTGTGCGGCAAAGTATGGGTTGCCAAATTTCCAGAATTTCTTGAATTCTGATTTGAATCCATCGGATGTGCGTTCTATGTGTTGTCGTTTGCGCTTGGATGTTCGCGAATTGTTAAAACGCGGTGGTGGTTTGTTTGGTTCTGCCGAAAAAACTGGTTCATTGGGTGTGATTACAATTAATTTAGCGCGTTTGGGCTATTTACACAAGGGTGATCGCGAGGGATTGTTCCGTGAATTGCAATCTTTGTTAGATATGGCGCGTGATGCATTAGAAGTCAAACGTCGTATATTGACCAAAAACATGGAGCGCGGTTTGTATCCATTTACAAAACGTTATTTGGGCGATTGGAATCACCACTTTTCAACAATTGGTGTAAACGGCGCGAATGAAATGGTTTTGAATTTTACAAACGGTACAGAAAATATCGCATCTGTATTTGGTAAAAAATTGATTTTAGATGTTATGGATTTCATCCGCGACAACTTGGCTAATTATCAAGAAGCAACTGGCAATTTGTATAATTTAGAGGCAACACCAGCCGAAGGTTGTTCTTATCGTTTTGCAAAAACAGATAAAAAGAACTTCCCTGATATCATTACAGCCGGAACAGAAGATGCGCCATATTATACAAATTCCACACAATTGCCTGTGAATTACACAGATGACCCATTTGTTGCATTGGAACATCAAGAAGAATTACAACGCAAATATACTGGCGGCACAATGTTCCATTTGTATATGGGCGAACCTGTATCATCTGGCGAGGCCGCAATGAAAATTGTTAGAACAATTTTCGAAAATTACAAGATTCCGTATATGACATTGACACCGACATTTTCAATATGTCCAAAGCATGGATATTTGGCTGGGGCATATGATTACTGTCCAAAATGCGATGCAGAAATTGCAGCGAACAGTAATCACGAATGTGCAGATTGTCATAACGAAAATTACGATTTGTAAAAAAACAAACAAAAGGAAAGGAGAAAGAAAAATGACGAATACACCAGCAACAAGACAAAAATGCGAAAAGTTTTCACGTGCAATGGGATATTATCGCCCTGTGGATAACTTTAACATTGGTAAACGTGCTGAATTTGAAGAACGTAATACTTTTAAAGAATGCAATTGTTTGACAACGGGTGCTCGTCATCAAGATTTGTTGAAAAAAGCGGCATAAGTTTATTATGAAAGATATTCAGATTGGGGGTTTGGTTTCATTCACTACGATTGACTATCCTGGGAAATTGGCGGCGGTGCTGTTTTTGATGGGATGTCCTTTGCGGTGTGTGTATTGTTCAAATCCCCAATTTTTTAATCTTGACGACGGTCCGTACGACCCAACGCGTGTTTTAGATTGGTTAAAAACCCGGGTTGGGCGTTTAGAGGCCGTTGTTTTTTCTGGTGGCGAGGCTTTAATGCAAGGTGATACCACTATCGATTATATGCGGTGCGTCAAAGATTTAGGATTTGCGATTGGATTGCATACAAATGGTTTTTATCCTGATGTTTTGGAACGCGCGGCACCGTTTGTGGACTGGGTCGGAATTGATTACAAGGCAACGCGTGAAAAATATAAATCACTGGTTGGAAATGATATTGCCTTTGACCGCATGAGTAAGAGTTTGGATTTCTGGATTTCAACTGGCAAAGATTTCGAGGTTCGTATAACATGCGACCCACGTTTTATCAGTAAAGATGATTTGCGGACTATTATTGATGACTGCGCAACACGTGGCGTCAAAAAAATTGCAATTCAAAAGTACCAGGCATATTTTGACGAAGGCGACAACCCCACAACAACTGGGGCGCGCGAACAATTTTTTAATGATTCTGGGTTGCGTGATTATATCAATTCAAAATTTGATTCTGTTGCTTGGCGCGAGTAAGCATTGGGGGCATATATGATAATACAAAAAACAGATAAAAATTCTGTGGCATTGACGGCAAGTTGTTTGAAACAAGGTAATGTTTGTATTATTCCTACGGATACTGTGTACGGATTTTCTGGGGTTGTTGATACGAAAAAACGTCAATTTCAAACAGACAGCAAAATTCGTTCTATCAAAGGACGCAGTGAAACAAAACCTTTTATTTATTTAATAGACGAACCTGAAAAAATAAAATTATATTCTGATGCAAAAATACCCGATGAAATATTGAATTTGTGGCCTGGACCATTGACAATAATCGTACCAATAAAACCAGATTCAGATTTAGTGTCTGCGTTTTCGACGGTTGCATTTCGTTGTCCAGGTGACGCTTGGTTGCGTAATGTTATAAAACAAGTTGGTGCGCCAATATTTTCAACCAGTGTGAATTACAGTGGGCAACCTGTATGCGAAACAGAACAAGATCTAATTGATAATTTTGAAAAATCTGTTGATTTAGTGGTTTGCGATGGCGATAAAATCGGTTCTGTTCCATCAACCATAATCAGCATATCAGATAATACAATAAAAGTGATTCGATACGGCGCTGTGCGTATAAATCCAGAAATTTTGATTTCAAAATAAGTTGCCCGCATATTTTGATGCGATTGCAGCACCCGCAATGCACGAGTTGATAAATTACATGATTTGTTGTGTTTTGGAAAAGATGTTCTTGAAAATAGACTTAGTGTATTATTTTATGCTATAATCAGCGTATTAGTTATTTGGTATTGTATCTTATTACCAATATTGAACAAATTATTTTGATTTGTTTCTCTTACATAATAGTTCGTAAATTGGCAAAACGGTGGTGGTTTTTTATACCCAACTTACGAACTGCTGAAAGCATTGCAAAACCAACAAAAAACCGACCCAAAAGGTCGGTTTTGATGTTTCGCTCGGCACTTTGTGCCTGTGCGGCATTCGTGACGCATCGCGATAAATCGCTCTGCTACTCATTGTGGCAGGGTCATCTGTGCAATTCACGAATTGATTTTATTCGTGAATTGTTGCAGTTCGGGAAAACTGTTAAGGTGTTTTTAAATACTTATTTACAATAAATACCTGACATCACAAATTGGTCTATGTTCTTTATATGATACGGATTCCATTTTATTATCTTTGATTTCAAATTTTTCAATTTTTGCTTTTGTAGGTTCTGTATAATCAGCGCCGACATTTCTTGATGCACTTGTTATCAAAAACGGTTGCATTTGGAATTTATAAGCACGCAAAACACAATCTGCGCCCTCCAAAGTTGTTAATCGTTCAAGTTTTTTGCCGTTATCAAGGTATATGTCGTAAAAAGTATAAGAATGTGCCGTTCCTGTCACAAAACGCCCACGTTTAATTGTATCTTTCGTACCGTTATTATTAACATCAACATAAAAGGTATCTATTTGTTTGGTTCCGTATTCATCTGGCAAATCGAAAGTTTCTGTTTTATCTGGTTCTGGCAGACCGTCAGAAAAAATACCAGCATATTCAACTTGTTTTGAACAAGCCGCACAAAATAATAAAACAAGAAAACTAGTCAACACTTTCTGCATGGCATCTGCACCCATATTCTTCCCCAGGATGTGGTGTATCATACCATGTTCTTATCTCTCCGTCCAGTACTTCGTGTTCTGGTCGAACTTTATCATCGCCAACCGTCACCCAAACATACTTTTCATCTTTAGGAACCAGGCGTTTTTTACCCGACATATTCCCTTCGTGTTTCTTCATTGCTTTTGCCAATTGTAACAGATTATCTTTAGAAAGATTATTCATTGGTGTTGAACGCGGAAAACCTGTCTGTCTTTCTACGGATTTCAAATAATCTTCAACATTGTTTTCATTTGGTGGTGCATATCTATTTATAGCACCTTCAATTGTTAGATTTTGATAAGCACTTGTTGATAATAAATTTGCCATAGCGTTAAAACCTGTCGCGGAATCTGGAAACATCGCAAATCTGCCGTCCGTTCCAATTGCTCCGTTGTCACGTGCAAATTTTCCATCTTCCAAATTGCCGGGGTTATTATTACGCCACGCTCTGCTTCCTCCACTTGCTTCATAGATATTTCCGTCATTCCCGACATACATTCTGGTTGTGCCGATTCCTGGAAATGCAGATATATAGGTAGGTTCCATTTATAACTCCTTTTGATTTTGATATAAAAAAAGACGGCAAAATGCCGTCTGTTAAATTGTCTATATTATATCACAAATCGCATAAAAAAGCAATATCCAAACATCTGTGCAATTCACGAGCTGAGTTTATGCGTGATTTGTTGTCGTTCGGGAAAGAAATAAAAACATTTTTGCAAATTTTGTGATATAATGATTTCTGAACGATGATAAAGGAAATATCATGAACCGTAGCATAAAATTCAAACTTAAAAATGGTAAAGTTGTTACTATTCGTCGTTTAAAACCCGATGATTATGACGCCATAAAAAAATACTACACAGAATTTAACAAGGGTCCAAGTGCAAAAATGGTATTTGAATATCCTGGTGCTCCTATAACACCAAAAGAACAAATGGTTCAAAGATGGTCTAATAAGAATAATTTATATATTGCTGTTTTTGACGGCAATAAAGTAGCAGCTATTGCCCAGATTTGCAAAATAATGCCAGATCACCCATATTCTGGTCGTAATGCAATAACTGGAACAACAATGTTAGAAAAATATACTTCTAATGGTCTTGGAACAAAATTGAAAATGATTGTTGAAAAATGGGCCAGAGAAAACAATGTTCACAAACTACAATCTGAAACCTTTCATAAAAACACACGTTCTATTGGCAATTTGTTAAAACAAGGATATGAAATAGTTGGTGTTCTTCATGACGTTGCATTTATAGATGGAGAATGGTATCACCAGTATAATTTGGAAAAGATATTGGAAAAATAATTCAAACACCCACAAGGTATACGAACCATGAAAAAGGTTAGATTTCTAAAATTTTCTTTTTAAAAGTTCGTAAATATGTAAAACGGTAGCTGTTTTTAACCGTCAACTTACGAACTCGTGAAAGTATTGGGAAACAAATAAAAAACCGCAGAAATGCGGTTTTATCAATCTTGGCAGGGCCATCTGTGCAATTCACGAACTGATGAATTGCGTGATTTGTTGCAGTTCGGGAAAGCTGTTAAGGTGTTTTTGAATAACATTTGATTTTTACGATTTCATGATATAATAGTCAGAAAGAGGTAAAAAAATGACAAAAACTATTATTGCAATTGGTGGTGGCGAAATGGGGCGTATTAAAATTCACGAAGATGGAACACGTGAACAAAAGCCATGGGACACAGAAAAAGCCGACAGAAAGATTGTTGAGTTAACAGGAAAAGAACACCCAGTAATGGTCTTTATTGGTGCTGCGAGTAATGATAGTCCAACTTATTTTCCTGCTGTTTGTGATGTATTTGAAAAGAAATTAGGTTGTATAGCAAAAAATTTAATTTTGACAGATTTATCACAAAGACCAAACATTGAACAAATTTGCGAAATGATTATGAACGCAGACATAGTTTATGTTGGTGGTGGTAATGTGACGCGTTTAATGAAAGCGTTAAAAGAATCTGGCACAGATAAAATATTAAAAGAAGCCTATGATAAGGGCGTTATTATGTCTGGTAATAGTGCCGGTGGTTGTGTTTGGTTTGAATATTATGACAATGACGAAGATGAAGATTTTGACGGGACAGAATCTACATTTACAACAAAAAAAGCACTTGGGTTTGTAAAAGGATATTTCTGCCCGCATTGGAATAAAAAACCAGAAAAAGGCATAGATAAAGAAGCTACATCCAAAGAAGTTATCAGAAGAATGTTGGTCAAAGAATCTAAATTTGGATATGGTGTTGATGAACCTGCGGCTATTATGGTTCAATCAGATGGCGATAAACAGGTGATGATTAACATTATATCTAAACCAAGTGCAAGTGTGTATAAGTTAAATCAAGATATACAGAATATTCGCCCTGATAACAAACTGCAAAGATAAATACGAACTAAGGAAAAGGTTAGATTTTTAACCTTTTCTTTTTAAAAGTTCGTAAATCTGCAAAACAGGGTTAGTTTTTAACTATCAACTTACGAACTCACAGAAATATTAGAAATCCAATCAAAAAAACACCCAAACGGGTGTTTTTGATTTTTGGCAGCCTCACTGGGATTCGAACCCGGATTCTCGCCTTGAAAGGGCGGTGTCCTAACCATTAGACGATGAGGCCAAAACTATTAAATGCTGATGAATTTTATATAAAAAAATTCCTGTTGTCAAGTATTTTGCACATTTACATAAAAAACACCGTCTGGGCACGGTGTTTATTATACAATCGCTTTATTTTACCTGTGATGTTGGGGGTTATTGCACGGAAACATATCTGCAAATTGATCCGCAGATGTATTCGTTGCAGTTAAAACCTTGGCTATTGTTTCCATAGATAACCACCGTGGCTGGCCATATTTGGATGCGCGTTTAGATTTATTAAATGTTGTTGGGTCTAAACCACTGATGCGCGCCAAAGCACTGCATGTCATATTATTTTTACGAGCCAAATTTTCGATAGCATTCCACAAATCGTCATGTGTAAACATTTTTTTCTCCATTTGTTTTATGTTTTTGCTATCCGTCATATAGGTATTTTAACACCACACTAGGTTCATATTCAATCAGAGCCGCGTCCTAGGGATTGGCTCACATTTTGGTGTTTTGTTGACAATGTTGCGCAAGGCAAAAATATAATTTAGATAACCGCAAAAGTGTCGCAAAAAACCTAGGTTTTTTGACAAGTGTTTTTTTTGGTTTTTTTCAATTTTTTTGTTTTTCGGTTTTGGCGCAAAAACAAATACTTATAAAATCCGGGCTTTGCGCGGTGTGGTGTCGCAAAAAAACCTAGGTTTTTGGTATACTGTATGCAAAGGGAAAAAACTAAGGAAATCTAAGGAAAAATTACGCGTATGAGAGAGTAAAAAAATGCA
>JAGHVJ010000020.1 GCA_018064365.1 Candidatus Enterousia onthequi
ATGAACACATCTTTAACAGGTTATGCCAAAACAACCGATTTGTTAGACGAAAACAACAAATTAAAAGTCGCATTACCTGATTCTGTTGTTACCACAGAAAAGATGAACACATCTTTAACAAGTTATGCCAAAACATCCGATTTACTAGATGAAAACAACAAATTAAAAGTCGCATTACCTGATTCTGTTGTTACCACAGAAAAGATGAACACATCTTTAACAGATTATGCCAAAACAACCGATATTACAGAGACAATAAACACAACATTAAATGGGACAGGTGAGGGCAGTTTTGCCCAACGTTTGGCCAACGCGGGTGCAATTACAACAAACAATTTGGAAACATCTGGAATTATTACCAGCAGCAACATTATAAATAAATTGCCAGACACAGTTATCCGTAGCGACAATCTACCCTCTAACATTATTACAACAAGTAATTTGGCTAACTCTGATATAAAAAACGCTTTAACCGGCGCAGGATTCGCACAAAGTTCAGATATAACAGCAATGCAAAATACTTTATTAAACGGGGACGAAAACACTGCTGGCAGTATAGCAAACAAAGTAAAAACCGCTGGTTTTGCAAAAACAACCGATGTCGTCACAAAAGACAATTTGGTATCGCAACTAACAAATGAAAACACAACAAATGCATTAACATCTATCGGTTTTGCAAAAAAAAGCGACGTTGTTACAAAAGATAATTTGGTATCACAATTAACAAGCAGCAGCGCAAAAAGCGCGCTGGCTGATGCAGGCTTTGTAACAAACACAGATATCAGCAATCGCGCTTTGACAATGGCAGATTTATCTAACATGCTTTCAAACAAAATACTTGTTGCAGATGCCACTGGAGCTATTGGATTAAACCCAGAAAAAACACAAACCAGTGTTGCAACAAAATTGAGTGCCGTAGGTAATTTAAACAATATGACAGCAACCACAAATATCGCAACAACCGTGGCTAATGTGACAATTACAGCAACAGACCCATCGACAATTACAGAAGCAACAAAATGTAATGAAATTGACTATATGTTCTGGAATTCAGAAGCAAACAAATGCCAAAAATGTCCTGATGGAACAGAGTTCATTGGTGGCACAGAACGTTGCAAATGCAAAGACATTTTAACCATATTTGATAAAACAAAAGGAATGTGCATCGAACAAAGTATGGACCAAGCAAAATGCAATATTACACCAAATATGTATTGGAACACAAAATACAGTGATTGTTCTACATGTCCCGATGGCACATTTTATAAAGACGCCTGCTTATGTGAAAAAGAAAACCACATGTTGAACATATACACCGGCGAATGCACAGAATGTAACCCTGAATATGGTTTGGAATACAACGAAGAAACAAGAACATGCTCTTGCAAAAACGGTGCGACAGTTAATTATCAAGCATGGGCAGAAAACCCGAAACAAGCATGTGGATCCATTGATCTGGCACAAGCCTGCAATTCTACAGAAAACAAATATTGGAACACAAAAAACAATCAATGTTTTGAATGCCCTGAAAACACATATTACAAAAGAAACGCCTGTTTATGTGAAAAAGAAAACCATATGTTGAACACATACACTGGTGAATGCACAGAATGTAACCCTGAATATGGTTTGGAATACAACGAAGAAACAAGAACGTGCTCTTGCAAAAACGGTGCAGCACTTAATCATCAAATGTGGGCAGAAGATCCAAAACAAGCCTGTGGCTCTATTGATCTGGTTCAGACCTGTAATTCTACAGAAAACAAATATTGGAACACCCAAGAGAATCTGTGCCTTGCATGTCCCGAAAACACATATTACAAAAACGGGGAATGCTTATGTGAAGAGCACAATCACATGTTGAACACATATACTGGGAAATGTATGGAATGTATCTCTGATTATGGTTTGCAATACAACGACGAAACGCGCACATGCTTTTGTGAAAACAGCAAGACAATTGACCACCAAAAATGGATAGAGAAACCAGAATTAGTGTGTGGCGAGAAATAAATTACATATAAAAATTCCCTGTTTTAACAGGGTAATTTTTATATTAAAAATTTATATTATTATACTTGCACGAATCGTTTAAAACATACAATATAACCTTGTTTATAAATTTATAACAAGGGGGAAAAAGTGATTATCGGAATAGGAATTGATTTAGTTGAAAGCAATCGTTTCTTGGATTGGTCTGCATTTAAAAAACAACGCATATTTACCAAAAACGAATTAGAATACGCCGACAACGACAATGCCAAAGCAGAAAAACATCTTGCCAATTTTTGGGCCGCGCGCGAGGCTTGTTTAAAAGCCCTCAATACAGGATTTGGCGAAAGCATAAGTTTTTCAGATGTATCTGTAATACATAATGATATGGGGGCCCCAGAATTATTATTAAATGGTGGCGCAAAAACAGCATTAAAAGAACTATGCAACGGCGCAAAAACAAAAATACACTTATCTATTACCGATCAATCTGATTATTCCGCAGCAATGGTTGTAATAGAAACTATTGAATAATAATCGGAGGATAACAATCCGTTCCACCATCCGGGCAACAAACACCTTGACCGTTTTCTATTAAATATGTCTCACCAGGGCAACAACCATCTGCATCAGGTGCGATTCCGCCATCACACAAATTTTGTTCATCCTGAGTCGCATCTACAAAAACATCATCCTGACTAACATTATATTCCGGTTTATTCACAACCGGAGCTTTTTCCGCCGAAGGAACTACTGATTCATCCTGGATTTCTTCTGATTTTTCCACAAACTCTTCCGTTTCTACACCAGTCATTTCATCCTTTGCAGACCCAACCTGTGGAACATCTGAAACTTCTGCAACCTTATTCAAAGAATCTTCAACAACTTTTTCTAACATCGGTTTCTTGTTTTCTACTATATCTTCACCACTAGCCACGAATGGATTAGAATCATCAACCACATTTTCATCTTTCACAGCATCAGACTGTTCAACCACAGGCGCATCATCAGTAACCAATGTTGGTAATACATTATCCGATATATTTGAACGCTGATATAACCATAAGGTAAAGACAGACAAAGCAATCAAAACTAACAACAAAACATAATATAAAAATCCAGGTTTATGTTGCACATTTGTGGTCTGTTTCGGAATTTCCGCAACAACACTAGGCGCAGTTCCAGGTATCATTGGACGCACTTGGGAACTTATACCAGAAACAGGCGAAACAACCGTTGATGCAATACTATCGGCATTGTTTTCTGCCAATCCATCCATACTACCTTCGGCTGCGATTATTTCCGGCTCTTTATTCTCTAAATTAAAAATTTGGCTACTATTATTAGCATCAAAACCTGTTTGGGTTTGACTAACGCTTTGTAATGAATTCAATACACTCGCATTGTCTTCTGCATCTTGTTCATCGACCTGATTACTATGCTGGGCATTATTCAAAACCTCCGGTGCAGCGGTGTCATACTTTACATCACCATCCAAACCTTCTGAAAAAACAGAATCTAATTTATCATCATCCTCAGTCTCATAACTTGCGGGCAACTTTACCGCATCTGTTATATCACGCGGAGGTTCAAATTCAATTGCAGGTACATGTTTTTCCTTTTCTTCATCCGTTGATACATCAGACACTTCATCCACACGTTCCGGTTCATTTACATCATCATCTATATCAACACCCGACTGATCATCTGGGACATTTTCATCATATCCAGAATCTTCAACAGACACATCACCAAAATCAATTGGTTTAAAAGCAATATTATCATCTAATATATTTGGGTCTTTATCAAACAAAGGTTTCACATCTGATTCATCAGCGCCATATTCTGGTTCTTGTAGCAAATCCTGTTCATCATCATCTGCAACATCGTCACCTTTTTCATCATTCATATCTTGCAAGTTTGCAACAGGCGCCGCAACGACCATATTATTTTTTTTATCAGACATATTTGGCAACAAATCCAAAACAGATTGAGCCGCATCAATATCATCTTGGGCAGTCAACAAACGTTTATTCGCATTTTCCAAACGTTTCTGGGCACGCGCCAATTTATCGTTCAAGGCATCCAATTGAGCCTCGGCCTTTAATATTTTTGCCGCAGATTCTTTTGTTGGCTCACGGCCAACACCACGACGCAACCCCGCAATTTTGACACGTACAGATTTTATTTTAGCCTGCAATTCAACAATAGAATCCCCAGTGCGTTCTATTGTTTCTTGTGCATTTTCTGCAACAACCCGAGCCGCAGTCAACCTCTCGTTTGCGGAATTATATGCCGCCATTAAACGAAAATCCGCCAACTCTTGCAACACTTTTTTCAAGCCATTTCCACTTTTGGATGCACTAATTAAATTATCATAAACAGCCAATTTGTCATACTCGACATCCAATTTCTGATATTTATTATCTTTCTTTGGACGCACCAACTCTAAATTCATTCCATAATCATTAGCCAACACATCGTCCCACTTGCGATTTCCATAAGACGACATCACCAACAACACATTTGGTTTGGTGTCCGTAATCGTCAAATCCAGCACAAACACCAACTTACCTTGATTATCATAAAATGCACGAATGGAATTACCACTGATATCATACTCAGTTGGCTTTAACATAACATTTTTCTTCTCACTTGGCATTTTTATCCCCCAATTTTATTATTATTTTTTCTTTGGTGCCGTAAATTGATACGCCTGGCGACAATGTTCATAGCAATAAGGTTTTCCAACAAACACTGTTTCACCACAAAAATGGAAATTTTCTGAATCCGGATCGCCAATTGGCCAACGACATTGATTAGGCTTCAACGCGGCCATTTCCAAAGAATGTTGAATAATCCGCTGATGCATAGCCAAATTTTCGCCAGATTTTTTATTTGATTCCACAGCACGCGGCAAATGTTTTACAACAGGTTTGTCTTCTGGAACGACCTTTGTTGCCACCTTTTTTTCAACCTTGGATTCCTTGACCGGTTTAGCCACAGGTTTTTTTTCTGTTTTTTTGGTTGCCACCTTGACCTTGGGCATAACCACAGGTTTCACTGGTGCAATTTTCTTAGAAACGGGCAATTTAGACTTTTTTGCCACAGACTTTTTAGGCTCGCCCCCAGATTCCGCCGACGCCTTGCGAACAGTACTGCCAGTTGTAGCTTTTAAATTCCAACCCAAACGGTTCAACTTACCAACAACAGCGTTCTTGCTCATTTCCAAGCGCTTACCAATTTCAGAAGTCGACAAACCCTTGCTGATTAAAACTTTTAATTTTTTTAACTTATTTGTATCCCAACCAGTTGCCATTTTATAAAAACCCTTGTGTTACATATCAATACAAGTGTATCATACATCCGAATCGAAAGGCAAGGGGGAATTATGTTTTTTTACACTTTTTTTGTATTACTATTATTGGCTGCTGCATTTTGTGTTTGGCGTATATCTGTGGCGGATTTCCGGCGCAGAATCATTCCTGATGCGTATTTATTTCCGCTGATGCTTATTGGATTGGTGATAACACACTTTTTCCCTTGGATATGCAACACTGCCGAATCGGTTGCCGGCGCAGTATTGGGTTACGCTTTGGCGGCAATCGTCGGAATTATTTTTGAACGTATATCAAAAGATAAAATAAACACCCCAATTGGCATGGGAGACATTAAATTATTGGCTGTTGCCGGATTATGGTTAGGCACCACAGGATTATCTATTGCACTAATATTTGCGTGTATTTTTGGCATAATTTGGGGGCGTGCAAAAAAACAAAAATTCATACCATTTGCACCATTTTTATTCGTAGGTGGATTTTTGTCTTTTATTACAATTTTGTTTTTGTTATAATACAAAACATAAAGGGACAGGGAGTGTTGTTTTTGAACCATAATTTTTGTAAATTTTTGCGAATTTATGGCATTTTTGCATTGCTATTCGTATGCACATTGGCACACGCCGGTCCAACACCATTTTCGCAATATGGCATGATTCAAAATGTTCAAAATTATTCTTCCAACCCGTTTTATACCCCCGGGGTATACGATGCCGCATATCCAAAAATTGCCTATAATTCCGGTCCTGCATTAAAACCCGCCGATTGCCAGGTTACCGTATCCACACTAATACAGAACATATGCACCACAAGAAACAATTGTCGCAATACAACATTGGCGGATATCCGGCCTGAAATTATGGTTGCCTTATCGAAACTACCAACATACAACTACGCATCCAGTTGTGCTGGGTATATTGACGAAATCTATAAAACATACACAAACAACAATACAAACACCGGCAATGTGACACCGACTTCATTTCCATCAGGAACATCTATTACAGTTCCAACAAAGCCGCAAACAGAATACGAAAAACGCGCCTCAGAATTAAAGGCACTGCAACAACAAACAAAAAACTCCACGGACAATATTGCTGCAACGGAATTTCCAAAAACATTTGACGATTTATCTTTTACCGAAAAGAACGAAATAAAGCGCGCCGGATACGAACCATATAAAGATGCCCAAGTTTATATCCCATTAAACATCGAACGCGATAAAAACGCATACAAATCAACTGCCGAGGCTGAACAAGAAGACGCTCAAAATGTCGCCGCGTGTATTCAACAATATGGAACTCAAGAACAGGCCGCTGAAGACGCTTTCTTTCAAGCATACAATGAAACCCACGAAATTCCATCAACAGCGGCATTAAAAAACGCAATTGTAAACGCAATAAAATCTGCATGTACATGCACAGAAAATTCGCGTTTTGCCACCAGTATTCGTGCAACACTGAATGTTCAATGTCCAATATCAGACGCCGAAACAACCGCGCAACAATACATTGATAATTTAATTTCACAATTAGGTGCATAAAAAATGAAAAAATTATTTGCAATCTTTTTTTTGTTACAAATTATACCGATTGTGGCGCACTCTGATACCACAAGCGACGCAAAAAAATACCAATGTATTAACAAAATAAAAAAAGAACATATGCCTGATAGCGACGATTTGTTTTGTTTTAATCCCAGTAACAATTCCGCATATTGGGACTGTTTTAAGGTAGATTCTAATGCATGCGTAAAAAACACCACTGTTTGCATTCTTGGTTCTAATATCGATTTAACAAAAATATCTGTTGTTCACACTAATTCTCTGGATCCTCAAACCAGCCTAACTTTTAATACCACAACATCACCAGATCGGACACCAGATGGTGCCTATACATTGGATGGTATGTTAATTGGTTATCACACTTGTGCAATATCATACGAAGGTTCCGGATCTGATAATTGGTACAAGCATTACAACCCAAAAGTAAAAATTTTTACAGAATGTTCTACACAAAAATGGAAAAAAGACGAAACAAAAGATAAAATTCACGAAGTAATGATTATAAACAAAAAACCGTTACTAGACGACACAAAAACAAAACCTCTCGAATATTTTGTACAGTATTATTCAACACCAAAATATCCCGACGTTTGTATAGGATATTATTGCAAAGATGCAAATGGCAACTATCAAGAACCATGTGCCGACGGTTCTTGTACAGATCCATGTCCTGAACCAGCCCCAGAGCCAGCCCCAAAGCCAGCACCAGAGCCTACCCCAGGAAACACAACCCCAGTTCATCGTAACACGGTCAAACCATACTTGGACGCTTTAAAACAAAAGTATGGCATAAAATAAAATATGCTAAAAAAATTTTTATTTTTAATAAGCATTTTATTCGCACCATTTATATCTTATGGTGCAGATACATATAGTTTGGACGATTTTGAACGCGGCACAGATAACACCCAATGTGCCAGTAAAATTTTTGCCGACGCATTGCATGCAACCGTAGATACATTAAAAAATTCAGATTCTCAAGAACCACAAGACGCCCAAGATGCCGACGGGTCTGAAATCGACACATGGGTTCATTTGGCTTTTTCTATGCCGACAACAATAACAAAAATCTTGGAATGTCCAGAATTACAATCTGCGGACGATAACGACACAATTGTTTTTGAAACTGTATCTTATACTTTTCCAAACGGCCGCACTATTGACATAAATTACGAAACACAAAAAAGTGTCCTAAAACAAAAATTATTATTAGCAACCAAACCAAAACTGACAACTAACGACATCAATCCCGACATCACCACCGACGTTCAAAACGGCACAGTTTGGGTAAATGTTGATCCCGCATGGTATGCTATTTTAATAACAGAACACGATAGTTTATCAAACTATATCGCCCCAAACAAAACAAATGTCTTGGCATTACGATACATAGAAGACAATATAAAAACACTATACCCACAAAGTCATGGATTTGGCGCATCATGTACTTCGAAATCTGCAATCGCAGGCGATAACGACATGATAAACCTTGCGACGACAAGAACAGTTGGCGGAGGGCTGCCACGCGAAGAACCACAAACAGATGCAGAAAAAGAGCAAAAAGAAACCGCTGAAAGCAATGATTATTACGTATATGGCGATGCGAACTTACAATGGATAACCGGTTTAGAAATCGCAGTTGATGTGGTTATGACCGTCATCACATTTGGTGGCTATGAATTTGTCAATGGCGCATTAAAACTGGTGCGTGCCACACGTGCTTTTGCCAAGGCACAAAAAGCATTAAAAACATTAAAAAAATCACGTGATGTTATACGATGGATAAAATCATCTAGACGTGCCGACGATGTTGCACGTGCTATAAAACTGGCCGACAAAGCAGAAGATGGATACAGTACTATATCCGGAATCAGCAAAACCGCAAATCAAACTGTAAAACAAGTATCACATAAACTTGATTTATTACGCGCACGCAAGGCAGACACAAAAGCAATTCGCGCAACAGAACAAGAATTGGAAATCGCGACAAAACAAGCCCAAGCCGCAGAAAAAGCCGCTGGGACTGCTGAAAAATTAAAATCCGCTAAAAACATTCGAAACAACACAAAAATGACTGCCGAAGAAGCAAAAAATGCAGAAAAAGAAATCGAAAATCTAAAAAACGCATACAACACTGAATTAAAAGAATTACAAAAAACACACGCATCAGAATTGTCAGATTTAGAAAAATTATCTGATGTCAAAAACTATAAAGAATTGGTCAATGCAAAACGCGAACTGGCACACACTGCATACTTACTTCGCCAAGGCAAAGTCGCATGGCGCGCGAATCGTGGTTTATTGCCCGTACGCGCGTACCGTGCAGCCAAGGCAACCCGTCAAGGTCTCAAAAGTGCCAAAGGTATGGATAAAGCAATAAAAGTAGTGCGTGCCAACACCAGTGGTGTTTCTGCAAAAATAAATGATTGGCTATTCCACAACACAATGAAAAATATAAGCGCGATATCCAAGGTTCCTGCCGCAATCAGCGGCCTGAATATGGCTGTAAAAATTGCAGGCGACATGTATGATTACACAGACGTTTCAACCGGTGATTATACTAACAATATTGATTTAAAACCGTTTTTACTATTGGGCGCTGATGAATTGCCTGGTTATGAAAATGTTGTAAATCATGGTATGTGGTTATTCTGGGCCGGCTCTTCAACATCTGCTGCTGATGACGATGCGGCATTTTTACAAGCAATGAGTTTTGCTGAAAAATTACATCAAGACTTGGTCGATATCCAACAAGAAAAAGGCGTTGCCACATGCGATGTTGATATATACGTGGTTCGCCCAATCATCAGGAATCCTGGCACAGAAAAACAAGAATTATATTATTTATTTATGAACGACACACCTTGGACAACACACGGATATAACGAACCATCAAACGAAAAAGCAACAGAAACATCTGATAACACCACAACTAACGACAACAATTTTTCATTAGATAGCGACGGCAACCTCACGCTCAGTACCACCACAGGAACAGTGGGGACATTAAACAATACAAAATGGATAGAACCGCCATACGATGGAACAAAAATCGGTGGTGCTTGCACAAAACCGTCTTCTTCTGCTGGCAAATTTACAAATGAAATTTTAACCACTGGTCGTTACGCATCTATATCACCTGCATTTGAAAAAGCAATGATTACCAAATTCAGAACCGAAGGAGGATGTGTCAACAACCCCGCAGACAAATGCGGCTACACTTGTTTTGGGGTATGTGCAACATATTTTCCCCAGGTAAAAAAGAAAGGATTCTCCCGTGCAGATGCCGAAGATATTGCGTATAACAGTTTTTGGAAAAAACATAATCTCGACAAATTACCAGACGCAATCAGTGGCGATGTATTTATGGCATTATGGGGCACCGGCAGCAAACCTGCATCTATTGGGTTATTACAAAAAATCTTAGGTGTTCCACAAACCTCTGTGGTTGACAAAGCAACAATAGAGGCCGCAAAAAATTACCAAGGTGATTTACGCACAAAATTCTTGAATGCACGTGGCGAAAAATTCAAACACGGACAATCCGAATTCAGTCGCGGATGGTTAAACAGTCTGCAAGTATATCGCGCAAACGGATGTCATACGATTTCGGAATAAAAAGCCTATTGATTTAATCTTGAATTTTCTATAAAATATAAACAAAAGACCAGGGGAACAAATGAAAAAATTATTCTTATTTATATTTGCAATTTGTATAACAAACAATGTGTATGGGTACCAGAAAATATCATCAAACGAACTGGGAATGGGTGATGCACGCAACCAAAACATTGTCGTCAAATGCACCACACCTGGGGGACAAATTTCAAACGAAACATGCGCATTACGCAGATACGCAAAATGTACAAACAACAATTGTGCATCATGGGATGTGTGGCGTGATTTACGAAACACAACTGCAACATACACAACATGGCAAGATGCAGCCGATGCATGTTGCCGTGCCAAAGGATTACGATAAACAAAAAAAAATCGCCAGTTATTGGCGATTTTTATTTTCATGGTGGATGAGATTGGACTCGAACCAACGACCTCTTCGATGTGAACGAAGCGCTCTAACCAACTGAGCTACACATCCAAAACTTTTGGCGCCATGGGCGCCGAAATAAACTTGGTGGGGATAGTGGGACTTGAACCCACACGATCGCAATGATCAAAGGATTTTAAGTCCTCAGCGTCTACCATTCCGCCATATCCCCGAGAACTTTTTCATTACCTATTTCTGGCGAACACACAAAACTACACCATACCACAAGTAATTCTGGTGGAGCTGATGGGACTCAAACCCACGACCTCTACGATGCGAACGTAGCGCTCTATCAACTGAGCTACAACCCCGAAACTTTCTTTTGGTGGGCATAAGAAGACTCGAACTTCCAAGGCATTGCTACCACTAGTACCTGAAACTAGCGCGTCTACCAGTTCCGCCATATGCCCAACGCACAAGGCGTTGAACATAATAACCCATCACAACAAAAAAAGCAACAATTTTTTACAAAAATTTTACACAGAATCACAATTTATTACGAAAAAACAATGATAATTTGCTTGCCCTGGATTTCTGAAATTTGCTAACATATCAACAGAGACATGAGAAGGATTGGAATTATCTTGGTTTTCTGCACGATTTTGGCAACGGGCGGCTTTGCCGCATCGCGCGTGCAAAACACATCTCCGACAACACGTGCGGGAACAACAACACAACGCGTCAAAACACAAAGTCTGGCAACACGTCCAGCAACTCGTGTGGCGACACAAAAAGCAACCTCGCGTACTGCAAAAAACATAACCACAAATGTCAATCGCACAATATCCAACCGACAAAACACAACATCTGCACGCGCCGGCGTTGTTGCGCGCACCACAACTGACACACAAATTGGCGCAGAATATGAACAATGCAAAACCGCATATTTTGCATGTATGGACCAATTTTGCCAATTAAAGAACGACGATTATCGCCGTTGTTCTTGCAGTGATCGCATCACCTCTCTACAATCTGCACGCGACAACCTTGTTCAGGCCGGCGAACAACTGATGGCTTTCAATGAAAATCTGGACATTGTTGGAAAAACTGCGGCCCAGGCAACGGCAATGAATACTGCATCCCAAGGTGAACTCGCCCTAAGCGGTGATAAATCCGCATCTTCTGCACTGTTATCAGCAATCATGGATTCTATCCGCGGAACCAGCCCCAGGGTCGAAAACAACCTGTTATCCAGCCTAAATAGTGTCAATATGTCTTTTGATACCGCCAATTCTTTTGGCACGTCCAGTGTTGGGCAAACCATCGCCGCATATAATGGCCAGGCTTTATATTCTGCGGTATATCCACAATGCCGTGATGCTGTTAGTACCAGTTGCAATACCGCATCATTGCAACGCGCAGTAAACGCATATTTAATGGCAATCGAACAAGATTGTAACACTGTTCAAACCGCAATAAATGCGAAACAAAAAGAAACACACGCGGCAATTCGTGAAAGTAGTGCAATGCTGGATATGGCGCGCGCAGAAAATCATCAAAAACACAATTCTGATAACATTGCAACCTGTCTGGCCAATGTAGAATCTGCTATACTCAGTGAAGAAGTTTGCGGTGCCAATTATCACAAATGTTTGGACAACGGTGAATATATCAATGTTGCAACCGGCGCCCCAATCGCAGGTGTAATTGATTTTTATAAACTGGGAACAATGCTAAGTTTTACATCCGGACGCAGTAATGCAGACCAAAAATTGGCACAAAACCCAAACAACAGAACTTTTGTCACAAATTTTGAAAAACGCGTCAAACAATTCGCAGAACCCGCATTGGACAAATGTTACGATGACGCAAATACTGTTTGGACAGATTATTTGAACAAAGCGTTACTGGACATTTATTATGCACAACAATCCAAAGTTGATGAAATCAAACAAGGATGTTTTGATTTTGTATCTGCATGCTACATGAATGGCAGTACCGCTATGACAGAAGCAATGCAGGGATTGGTTGCCGCACAAACGACCGTCTTAAAACCGAACAACTTGAATTTGAACCGCAGTTTGTGTTCAGATTATATCGCGTCTTGCAACAATATGTTTGACGGCAATATTGTAAAAGACTACATAAATCACCGCCACGACACAGATTCTCAGACTGCATGTCGCGCCGTTGTTCAACAATGTTTTGATAATTACGGCGGCCAAAATTATGAAAACTTTTATAATCCATCCAGTGGTCTATTTGCATCAGGCGAGGCTCCAAAATGGTTTGCACTATATGAATATGATTCTAACGGCAACCAAGTCCCAGGATATGCTTCGGAATGTGCCAAACAACTGGCTGAAATTGACGCGTGCAAAGATAATATCGAACAAGTATTCGGCGGATTTGATTACTATGCAATCAAGGAGGATATTTTCCAAAGGTACAAATTTAATAACCAACCACGTGTATTACGTCCCAGTGGCATTGCAACCGAGGTTTATAACCAAATCATTGATATTTTACAAACAAATTGCACCAATCTGGATGGGAAATTCATGACCATCCAAAATCTTGCTTTGGACGAATACAAAAACAGTTATAGCGAAACAAACTTTTGTCAAGAAACATTCAATAAATCCGGCAGCAGATACTACGGATTATACAAAGCATATAGCATCGGGAAAACAGCAAACAAAGTTATTATAAAACAACAGCTGGCAAGCACAACCACTCAAATAAACTCCCAGGTTTCAACCATAGTCAAACAAAACATGTTGCAACCCAAAAAACATATTTCTGAAAACATGTGTCCTCGGGACTACGAAACACAAATAGATGTTCAATCATGGGGGGCGTGCCTATGTTGGGAAAAGGGCGGCCGTCGTAGCAATGACGGGACCAGCAAACGTTGTTCCACATCATTCCCAGTCCGACCTTTATCACACCACGAAGAAACAACAACAACAACCGTTTCAGGAAACACCTCGTCGTATGCATCAACTCCTCAAACGGTACATGGATTAAATCATTCTTGTAATACAAAGTTTATAACACGCGTTACCACCGACAATAATGGCAACCAAACAGCGATAGAAGGCTCATTTGACATATGGTCATACGAAATATTATCTACAGCCGATATTCCAACTAATCAAGACTGGTGTACAGTCCCAACCACATCAATAAACAACAAAAATCAAGTTTGTCCATTAGGAACATCCGTTGACCAAACCACTGGCAAATGTCAAGAATGTCCTGCCGATTGGACACAAAACGGAACAACCTGCACTTTACAAAATTGTCCAACTGGATATACTTTTGGCACTGTTGATAATGTGAACGTATGTTATCCAACAAACAACTTTAACAAACCTACATGTTGTCCTTATGGATCGACTTATGATTCACAGACAAATAAATGCAAGGGAGGACCACTATCCCAATCTTCGCCCTGCGTTAAACTACCAATACCAACAGAAGTATCTTCTGAATTAATGAAAAAATTCCCAGAAGGATAAAAAATAAATGGCGATTTTAATCGCCATTTTTTATATCAGATAGATTTTTTTATATCTGCGGCAATTCGTGCACCCACAGATTCCGAATCTGGTCGCCACAATTTATCCGCAGATTTCAATTCCGCAATCATTTCTTCGCGCACATGTTCATCATCTGCAATTCGATTAAATTCGCGCAATATATTCTTTGCCGTCGCCCCCGAACCCAATAATTCTGGATACACTGAACGATTTAACAAAATATTTACCAAAGAAACCCATTTAACATTTACTAAAATTTTACCGATTATCGTTGTCAACCAATTCATCCGATACACAATTATTGCCGGCACATGCACCATTGCTAATTCAGCGGACACAGTTCCACTGGCCGCAACCGCAACAAATGTTTTTTCATATAACGCATATCTATCCTGGGCAGAAATTATTTCTGGACGAATTGTCCAATCTGCAATCGCGCCACGCACCAATGCATCTGTGGTTTCAACCGTCGGTATAATGAATTTATATTTATCACCAACCAAATCAACAAATTCACGAAACACGGGCATCAACTTTTTAACCTCGGTCTTGCGACTGCCCGGCATCAAAGCAACGATTTTTTTACCACGAACATTTCGTGCCACATATTTTCCCATAATATTGTCTGACACAGGATGTCCAACCGCAATTGTATCCAAACCATGACGAGTAAAATAGGGCACCTCAAAATCAAAAAAAGCATATAATTTATCAAATGTTTCTGAGTATTTTTTTGCCCGTCCTGGTCGCCAAGCCCAAACCTGGGGTGCAACGACATGATAAAACCGCAATCCATCACGAATCAAATCACGACCCACACGTGAATTCTTTAATCCACCTATAACAGACCGTGCAAATCCCGGAGAATCAATCGTCAACACCAAATCTGGTTTTTCATCAATAATTTTCTGCACAGTTTCCCGAATACGATGTTTCAATGTTCGCGCATGGGACAAAACCTCTATTATTCCCATCACCGCCAAATCTGACATTGGGAAAATAGATTGCAACCCGGCACCACACATATTCTGTCCACCAATGCCAATAAAATTATACTCTGGCAACTCGCGCATTATATTTGCGCCCAAAACATCACCAGACACTTCACCTGCGATAATAAATATTGTTTTTTTATTCGGCATTTTTATTAGTAGAACCAATTCCGCGCTTTGAACGATTTTCTATGAAATCAATCGCATCCATTGCGTACATATTGTTTTTTACTTCCTTGCGTACGCGTTTTAATCTTTCTTCCACTGTTCCTTCTGTTTCATGAAATACCGCAGAATAAACAGAATGTATTGCATGTATATCTTCGTTAGTAAAACCATGACGCATCAAACCAACGCGATTAATAGTTCGATAAGTCGCACGACCAGACATTCCTTCGTAAATAGCATACGGCAAAACATCATTGGCAACCCCAGACATCCCCGCAATAAACGCATTACGACCAATACGCACAAATTGCAATACCATCGAACCACCAGACAAAATTACAAAATCTTCAATTTCGACGTGTCCCGCAACCTGAACCAGGTTAGACATCACAACACTGTTGCCAACCTTGCAATCATGACCGACATGGGCATTAACCATAATCTGACAGTCATCACCAATTTCTGTCCCATCCGATGCAGGTGTTCCAGAATGAATTGTCACATATTCACGAATTTTACACCGTTTTCCAATCCGCAAGCCCGTCATTGTGGATTCGTCTTGCCATTTTAAATCCTGGCTCATCACGCCCAACACAGCAAAAGGATACACAATAGAATCATCGCCAATACTGGTTTTACCATCAATAATCACATTAGCGACCAACTCAACACGATCACCCAAAACAACATTTGAACCAACTATACAACCCGGACCGATCTTACAATCAGCACCAATAACCGCACCGTCTTTTATAATCGCACTTGGATGAATCTCTGTCATATATCTACCTTACATTTATTGTTTAGTACATAAATATTACACGAATTTATTCCACAAGTGTATTCAATAAATATAACAAATTATAACAACGACCGCACATCGCGTACAAAATCACTGTGAGGCAGTGCACACCACCCCAAAATCGCCATACAAGAAATTACCGGCATCACAGTAACCAAACCAAAACAAAATATCGCCAACAACAACAATCTGTCTGACAAATATTTTGGCACACTATGCGCATGCACGATACGCAACCACGCCAAACCACCAACCAACACACACACACCAATAAACACTGGTACAGACTCTGTCATAACGAACAACACCCCGGACAAAGCAACTAAACAACGCATCATCCATTTTAATTTAACAAATGCACTGTTATAAATTTTCCCTGCCGGACGAGTATTTCTTACAACCACCATATCCACAATAGGCAAACCAACAGATAAAACACCAATCAAATGCAAAATTGTTAAATTGCCCAACTGACCATATCTAAAAAATTCAGGTTGCATCAAAATCATCGTAACAAACAACAATAAAAATGCAGAAATAAATGGCACATTTTGTAATTTATACTTCATACTGCGCCCACACCATGCGCCACCAACAAACGCAACAATCTGCAAAATAGGCCCCCACCATTTATGTGTATCTGTCAAACCAATAATTCCCAAGACAACCGCCGCCAAAAACGCAAATTTGAATTTATCACGACGCACTAAACTTTTCCATTTTGGCAACTTTATATCACGAGTTATAAAACCAACAAACATCATCCCCATAAATAAAATAGTGGCTGTTATAAACGGCAAAACAGTTTCTGAATCACGCAAAACATTGTAATTTCCACCAAACAACACAACCCACATCAAAGAAAAAACAACAGTCCATTTTATAATACGCGTATATGAATCATCGCGTTGCCAACCAATCATATCCATGAACCGATTGCCATATTTATAAACAACAAAAAACAAAGGAACCATCAACAGTCCCCACCAAAAAAAAGCCGGTGTCGCCAATGCCGCATTATTAAACGCACTAACCGCGCTCTGAACTACTAAAGATTCTTCAAACATATATACTTGCCTTTTTTGTCTTTTACTATTATGATACAGACATGGCAGAAAAACAAGAAATATTTACCTTATTAAATGGCGCAATAAAAATGCGTCAATCTTGTTATAATCCAACATCTGATGCGGTATGGTTGGCGGCATTTCCATACACAGAACCCAACACAATACTGGATGTTGGCATCGGTTCTGGTGGGGTATCTTTATGCCTGCAACACCATTTTCCAAATGCAAAAATCACAGGGATTGACTCTTCACCAACAATGTTACAGGCATGTTCCGACAACTCACAATTGAACGGTTTTCATTTTGATTTGATAAACGCCGATATTCTCACTTGGTCCACCGATAAAACTTTCGATTTGGTCGTAACAAACCCTCCTTATTTTATTGGCACTCCATCTCCAAAACACCCAGACGCCCACCACAATACTGATTTAACTCGTTGGATTCGGCGAAGTCTTGCACGCGTAAAACCACGTGGATATATATGCGTTATCGTTGATGCCGCCCGAATGGCCGAAGTTATACACGTTATCACAAAAAGTTGCGGACACATTACAATACTTCCGTTATTCGGCACGAAACAGGTCGCAGAACGCGTTCTAATTCGTGGCAGGTTGGGAACCAACGGCGGTTCAACAATACATTTAGGCTACCCAATGAATTACGACCCAATTTTACGTGACGGCTTGACTATTGAGAATATTTTGTCTAACATACGGGCATAATGTTAAACTTTATTGCCAGATATTTTTCATCCCTGTGGTCATTTATAACGTGGCCATTTCGCGCATGCTGGAAAATTATCGTACAATTTTTTCCGCCACGCGAATTTACCGTAATGGACACACCGCGCGGCAATGTATACAGCTTTAATCAAAGTAGTTTTTGGCGTTTTACTAAATTCGTTGGAAAAATAGGATTACTCTTATGGGCCTCTTGGTCAACATACGTTTTTGTATACCATCGTCCAATGCTGCAAAAAAGAACCATGCAATTACAGGCCGAACGCGAACGTCACGACCGACAATTAATTGATCTCCAAGTATATTTAACAAAATTTAACGATTTAACCCACGATTTAAATGTTATTGACGATAAAATTTTAAACTCAAAAAAATTATCTGACAAAGAACGCGAACAACTAACAAATTCTCGCGTAAAAATTTGGGGCGAATTAGATTTTTTAAAAACCAGAATCTCTGAATTATTTGCCGACCGTGATTATTCCCCTGAATACACAAAAATGGCAGATTTATCTATTGCATACGACATGATTCGCGCAGAAAACGAAACCATAAAACAACATAACGCACAAATCGTCGAAACAATGACTACAATATCCGAGGCTGACACAGAAATCATCAACACAGTCACAACATTAACATCAGAACACACCCAAGAATTACGACAGAAATTACAAAAAATTAGTTCTACATTATTATCACTCGGGCTTCAAGAACAAACACTTATACAAAACGCAAACAAATATTCCAATCCTATTGTGAATACAATATTTACACCGATAAAATTCGATGCAAAAATTGACAACAAATATAAAAAACTTGCCAACGATTTAGAAATGTGGGCGGGCTTATCCAAATTGTCCCAGATTTTACCATTGGGGGCACCTGTCCAAAATCCTCGTGTAACATCTGGCTTTGGCACACGCAATGACCCTTTTACCAAAAGTCAAAAAAAACACAAAGGTATCGATTTTGCGGGTAAAGTCGGCACAGAATTATCCGCCGTTGCCCCTGGACGTGTAATATCTGTTGGCGAACGCAGTGGATACGGCCTAACAGTCGAGGTTGATCACGGACTTGGTTTTTCAACATTATACGCCCATATGTCCAAGGTTTTGGTATCTCGGGGTGATTGGGTGCGACCTGGAACAATCGTAGGGCTGGCCGGTTCTTCGGGTCGTTCAACTGGCGCACATTTACATTACGAAATAAAATACAAAGGAAATCAATTCGATCCAACAAAATTTGTAAAAGAATAAAAAAACAAGAAAAAGGAAGAAAGGTAGATAAAATGCTGGCATTTACAAACGCAGACGAAAAACAATCGCCAACCGTAATCGGGGCAGGGTGCAAAATCAACGGAGATATAAATTCTGATTTAACCGTTCAAATTCATGGTACTGTCCACGGCAATATAAACGCGTCTATCGTTGTAATTGGGCGGGGCGGGCATGTTATTGGTGACATAGCAACCGATACATTATTTTTGCATGGTGAACTTTCTGGTTCGGCATTGACATACACCGCAAACATATTCAGCAACGCAAAAATGGACGGCACATTAACATACAAAACATTGAACATAACCGCAAACACAGAATTAGAATGCAAACTAAAAAAACGCAAAGGAAACAAAGATGACAAATAAAATATCTAAAATTTTTCTAGCCGCCGATCATCGTGGTGTTGCATTAAAATTATATTTACTTGAAATGTTAAACGCAGCAGGATTTCAAACCGTTGATTTGGGAACATCTGACCCAACAACACCGGTTGACTTTCCGGATATCGCCGCAAATTTAGCAGACGCCATGTTGGACGACGACGCATCACGCGGGATTTTAATCTGTGGCACCGGCGCAGGCATGGAAATTGCCGCAAACCGTTATCACCACATTCGTGCATCGCGTTGTGAACGTCCAGAACAAGCACGCGACGACCGTTTTCACGATGATATAAACGTTCTGGCATTAGCCGCCGACGATATTGATATCGAGGTTGCATACCTGTGCGCCCAGGCATTTTTGGAAAGCCCATTTGACGACATCGAACGCCGCCGCCGCAGATTAGAAAAAATATCATAACAAAGCAATATCTATGCCCCACACAATAACATTATCACGGCCATTATACAGTCCAATCCAAGAACTGAATTATGCCTGTTATAAAAACAAAAATTACGCATTTCGGTTTGACAATGTGCGGGACAGATACGATTTTTTGCTTTCTAATAACCTTGTCAGCCACGAACAATGTACCCCGTCATTTATGATAAATTGTATTGATTTGCTTGATTCTAATTGGTGTATGAAACATTTTCTGGATATCCTTGGCGAAGATAAAATCCCAGAATATATTAAAATTTATGCCGCCCAAAAAGATTATGACGGAAACATATTATCACTCTTAAAACAACATTCCGCCCGGATTATAACCACCGCACTGACAACCGCAGGACAAAATTTAGAACATTTGTCCAGTCCAACCACAAAACAAATATTATTGGGGCTGTCACACGAAACAGATACACCGTGGCTGATAACAAAAATAAAACACCCAACGCTTCAAATGCAAATTACCGCGGTGACACACAACATACAGGCGTACAAATATATAACAAACCCTTGTGAATCTGTAAAATTGGCTGCGGCCCGGGCACACGGCATAGAAATATTACGTTATATAAAAACCCCCAGTGAACAGGTAATATTAACCGCAATCCGTCACACACTTGATACAACGGGCGAATTATTATTCTATTTTTTACCACACCCAAACCATAAAATTTATAATGCAATTAAACAACAAATAAATTCAAGCAAACACTTAACCAGCACAAAACCACAGGAACAAATTTCCGCAAAAACATTACAATTTAATTCATGGCAAAATGCGGATGTCCAACATTGTCAAAAATTGGCAAAGATAAAACAAGAAATGACAAATTTTTCTGCGGATATGTTTTTAATTCCAACGAGATAAAATTTATTTTGTATATAAATCCTGCAATTTTTTAGATAACGCCGGATTATATTTGAAATACTTTGCCGTTCCCGGAATAACATAGTCCGTCAATTTTTCACCCGCCGCCAATTCGTCTTCGGAAATTGTATTTTCAAAATCGATATTGGGGCGCGTCAATTTATTTGGACCAATAAACTTTTTAACATACGGGCAAAAACCCGGCACCACATAATCATGGTGCAAGGTATCAAAATTCACCGGACTGCCGTTGCTTTTGAAACAACTGTCGCAATCTTCATCCACACGCGCCGAAAAATCAGTATTATAGCAATCGCACAAACGATTTTTACCCAAATGACAACAACGAACGCCGCCGCCGCAGATTAGAAAAAATATCATAAAACAATAAAAAACATCCCATTGGGATGTTTTTATTTAAGTTTCTTTTTCATGCAATAGTTTATTTACAATCGGATTATACAAAAAATATTTATTAGACCCAGGAATAATATGTTGTTCCAAATTTTCGCCAGGCTTTAATTCTGCCTCTGAAACAGTGTTATCCCAATCCATACCCAAAGCAGTCTTTGGCATTCGACCAACATTTGTCTTGCGAAATTTCTGAACATAAGGACAAAAAGACGGAACCACATAATCGTTCTGTAAAGTTTCATAATTCAAACAACTTCCATTATAATCTTTACAAGTCTTACAACCATTATCACGTTTATCGACATCGGCCGAATAACAAGAACACTTGCGTGTTTTTTTATCCAAAGCAGGGCATCGAACATCAGTCAACCAAACATTACCATTTTTATCACAATATTTTACCAAACAACATATACCACATTGTTTGCAAATATTTTCCCACTTGATACTACCCGGAATAATTTCTTTTTTTGCCATACTTTCACCTCTTTGACTCAAACTTACGATAACACAAAAATAAAAATCGTCAAGAATAAAAATAAGATTCAAGTGTAAAGGATGTATCTTTTTGAACGATAAAACTTGATTTCTAATGAATTATATCATAAAATCCCCTCAAAAATTCATAAAAATATAAAAAAACGACAAAGGCAAACAATGCTACGCATTATGCAAGATTATAAAGATTATAGACAACAAAAAAAGAACATGAAATTGCTCAAAAATAAAGCGATTATCAAATTTCAAAATATGGTAAAACCAATCAGTTTTTCAGAATTAGATGATTATACACGTCAACTAACTCTATTAATCAAGGGAGGAGAGGCTGTTTATGATGGAAAAATGTTCAAGCACTAAAAAAATATATGGATGAAAAGGCACCTTTGGTTCATTTGCCTTCTTGTTTTTGCACTGTGTTTGCATCATCCTATTTAATACCTACCTGCATCATTCAAAGTATAATTTATTCAGATTGTGAAAGGAAAGAACATTCCGAACTTAAAGAAGACAATGTGTTTAGATGCACTCATAACCGAGAGGATGGTATAATATTTGAAAATAATTGTGTCAATTGTTCAACAGACATATTCAGAAACTTGGTAGAATATAATGCTTTAAAAGGTGAATTACAGAATGCACAACAATCACTAAAAGATACAAAACAAAAATTATTAAATCATTTTAAATTCAGAAGACACAAATAAAACAACAGATGATTAAATACCACCCTAAACGGGCGGTATTTTTTATATTTTTCAAAAAGATACATTCTTTACACTTGGAGCCAAAAACAATAAAAAAAACCGTCCTGTAAAAACAGGGCGATTATTTTATATAATATATTATTTTACTTTTTCACAACAAAGTTCACTAACTTTTTTGGGACAACGATTGTTTTAATTATCGTTGCGCCATCCAATTGTTTGGTTGCGTTTTGTTTTGCCAGTTCCACTAAATCATATTCGGCAATATCTACCGGGACAACAAAGTCACGCACGCGTTTGCCATTGACCGACACAACAATCGTCATATCATTATCTACCAATTTAGACGCGTCCGCAACCGGCCACGGTTCAAACACCAACATATCGGCATGTCCCATGCGTTCCCACAGTTCTTCGGTTAAATGCGGTGCAAACGGATTCAACAATTGGATTAAAACAGAGTAGGCCGCCCGAGGCATTTTACCACCCGGAAAAGCATTTATAAATTCCATCATCCCCGAAATCGCGGTATTAAATTTCATATTGTCCAACCGTTCTGTCACATCGGCAATCAAACGATTGACCAATTTATCCTGGGATTCTGTCAAACTGTCGTCTGTTAAATTATCTGCAAACGCCTCGACACGGTTCAAAAATCTTTGCACGCCGGCCAATGCCCCATCGGTCCAAACAACATTATTTTCCCACGGTCCCAAAGATAAAACCGCAACACGCCCAGCATCCGCACCAACGCGTTCTAACAAATCAACGACCATAAAACCGTTTCCGCGCGATTTAGACATTTTGTATCCGTCACTCCCCATCAACAACCCCTGGGCCGTGCGTTTAGCATATGGTTCTGGCGTATTCACCAACCCCAAATCATACAAAGCATGATGCCAAAAACGAGAATATATCAAATGGCGAGTATTATGTTCATGCCCACCATTATAATGTGTCACAGGCATCCAATTTTGCATTTTTTGTTTTGAACAAAATTCTTTATCATTCTTTGGGTCCAAATAACGCAAATAATACCACGAAGACCCAGCCCAACCCGGCATAGTATCTGTTTCGCGTGTTGCCACACCACCACATTTTGGACACGTCGTATTCACCCAATCTGTCGCACGCGCAAGCGGACTTTCGCCATCGTCAGTCGGACGATAATCTGTCATATATGGCTGCATAACCGGTAATTGATTTTCTGGCACAGGCACCCAACCACATTTATCACAATGAACAAGAGGTATTGGTTCACCCCAATACATTTGACGCGAAAACCCCCAATCTTTCAATTTGTATTTTGTTGTGCCGCGCGCAAACCCGTGTTCTGTGCCGTATTTAATCGCCGCTGCAATCGCGTCCGCCTTGCCCATACCGTCCAAGAACGATGAATTTATATGCGGACCGTCACCTTCCCACACTTTATCAGGTTCACCACCCGCCAACACAGGAATAATATCCAGACCAAATTTTTTAGCAAAATCCCAATCGCGTGAATCATGCGCCGGCACAGCCATAATTGTCCCATATGCATAATCAACCAAAACATAATCAGATGTAAAGATTGGAATTTCACGGCCATTAAACGGATTTATTGCGACAATACCATCCAGTTTTATACCAGTTTTTTCCTTGGTTGCGTCCGTCCGTTCGATTTCTGTTTTTGCCGCTGACGCGCGAATATAATCTTTGACCGCAGCCGCATTTATAATACGACCATCATCCAACCATTTACGCAATAATTTATGTTCCGGTGCAATCACACAAAATGTCACACCAAATATAGTATCAACACGAGTCGTGTAAACCGTCATAACATCGTCGCCAACACGAAAATCAACATCTGTCCCACGAGATTTTCCAATCAAATTTATTTCGTCTTTTTTAATACGTTCATCAAAATCGACATCGTTCAACCCATCCAGCAATTTATCTGCGTATTTTGACAGAGCCAAATTCCACTGCAATTTTTCTTTTTTTTCAATCAAGCCATGACAACGCGGACATTTGTTATCTTCTAACTCTTCATTTGTAAATGTTGTTCTGCACTCTGGACACCAATTCATCGGCAGGGCAGATTTATACGCCAACCCAGCATTAAAGAATTGAATAAACATCCATTGAGTCCATTTGACATATTCCGGATCTGATGTTGCAACCCGCGTATCTGGGGACACAGACCAACCAACACTATCAATTACATCCGAATAAGATTTCACCAAATCACGCGCCACATCTGCCGGATGACGACCAATTTTCGTAGCATAATGTTCTCCCGCAATTCCCATCGCATCAAACCCCATCGGGAACAACACATCATAGCCCAAATGACGACGATATCGCGCCAAAACATCCATCCCAGAATAATTCAACATATGCCCCGCGTGCATCCCAGCACCAGACAAAAAAGGAAACTCTACCAAATTATAATAACGTGGTTTTGAACCATCGTCCAACGGCACAAAAGCACGCGCATCGCGCCAACGGCGTTGCCATTTTGCCTCGCGTTCTTGAATTTTCTTGGTATTGTCTGTCATAATATATGTCCTTTTTTACACAACACAGTTATCCACCAGATTTTATATAAAACACCAAGCAAATTCAAGATATTTATACATAAAAAAACACCAAAAAACAGGGCAGAAAAGGGCAAACACCGATTTTTTACAAGACCCCTCCAAAAACCGCAGAAATCCGCCATTTTTTACGATTTTGAACATAAAATAGGGCGGTTTTTGCGATTTTTTCGACTTTTGCACAAGTTTTACCGTTTTCATACATATGTCAGTACATATCACAGCGAAACACATACACATATTGCCGCAACAAAAAACTTTTGCACACACAAAAAAATAAAAAAATCTAAAATTTTATAAAAATTTTATTTATAAATGTTTACACACAACAAAAAAAACAATTCACGAAACAAAACAATACCAACAACGCAGAATTCCGCCAAATTACGGGGACGGGCGCCCATTTCAAAAAATCACCAATATCGCCCTACGCCCAGATTTCTGCATTTTTTAGCCGATTTTACATATATCAAAAACACACTATAACCACAAATCGATTCTGGACGAGATAAATGTTTCAAACTGTATAATCATATGTTGGTGGCTTTGAAAACCGGTCGATTTTCAGGCTTTTGAGCCTCCAATTATACGATTAAAAACATTATCACGCTGAAAATCGATTGAGCAAATTCGGGGCATAAAAACACAAAAAAACACATTCGTTGGTGTGCGTAAGGACCATAGCGAACAAACAACACCACCACACACATCAGTTATATTCGGCTATATTATGTATAGTTTCGTTGGTGTGAGCAACAGAGAACAAACAACAACAACACACATCAGTTATATTCGGTTATATTATGTATAGTTTCGTTGGTACGTGAGCCATAGCGAACAAACAACAAACTATACATAATATACATTATACGCCTTTTATAAATACACATTTCCACCATCTACCATCCTCCTTCACCCCCCGCCCCCCCCATAAAAGGAACAAAAAAATCGCGCATCAAAAATCGACACGCGACACAAAATATTTTTTCACCACAGAAAAATTATTTTTTCATCTTGGCGACTTTTTTAATTTTACTAACACCAACGCCCGCCAATTTAGTCAGGTTTTTAACACCTTTTTCCAATTCACTCTCTTCCACCGCTGCTGTTGCCACAGGCTCAACCACAGAACAACAGTATGGACATTTTGTTGCCGCGTTACTGATTGTTTGTTGACAATACGGACACGCATGTGTCGTCACCGGTTGTTTTGATTTGGCCTTGGCTGCAATACGCACCACCAAGAATACCGCAAACATAGTAATCAAGAAACTGATAATAGAATTCAAAAACAAACCAATTCCAATGGCCGAATCCGCGCCCAACACAATTTTCCAATCAGAAAAGTCTATTCCACCAATCAACAACCCAATCGGCGGCATCATAACGTCTTTAACCAACGAATTGACCACAGATGTCATCACCGACCCAACGATGATACCGACCGCCATATCGATTGCATTACCACGATTTATAAAGCTTTTAAAATCTTTCATCATACCCATTTTTTACTCCTTTCTTTGTTTATAACTTTGATTGCTTTTATTGTTTTCTTGTTCCTTTTGATACCCAACCAACGCACGCAAAACCGCATTCAATGTCTTGCGCAAACTTTCATCATGTGTTTCAACCATAATATTTGCCATCGCATAAGTATCATAACGTTCTTTTATCAACTGAGATAAAATCACCCTACTATCATTATTTAACAGTTGTGGGCGTGTATTTCTAAAATTAGTCCGTTTAACCAACAAATCCAAATCTGCCTTTAACCAAATACTAATCGCGCGGCTTAACACCATTTCACGCACCGTCGGAGTGATAAAAGCCCCCTCGCCCGTGGAAATTACTTTCACACGTGGTTCAGAATCCAACAATCGTTCAATCACAGATGTTTCTGCACGACGAAATTCTTGTTCACCATACATCGAAAAAATATCAACAACCGATGCGCCGGCCGCAGTTTCTATTTCAGAATCAGAATCAACAAAATCAACACCCAACGCACGCGCCAACGCACGTCCAACCGATGTTTTGCCCGCCCCCATCAATCCAACCATAACTATTGGTTTATCTAAAATAATTTTCGGCATTTTCAACATGGACTTATTTATACCACATTTTACAATTTACGACAATAAAATTATTCTATTGCAGCCAAACGTTCCAATTGATCCGCAGAAATCAGGGCATCAATCATTTCATCCAAGGCTTCGCCACCTGCCAAAATATCATCCAATTTATACAATGTCAGTTTTATTCGATGATCAGTCACGCGTTGCTCCGGGAAATTATAAGTTCTAATTTTTTCACTACGATCACCAGAACCGACCATCGACCGCCTTGCACCATTACTTGCATTTTGTTGTTCCAATCTTTGTTTTTCATACAACTTGGAACGCAACACCGCCATCGCAGACGCCTTGTTCTGGAACTGACTCCGTTCATTTTGACATGTCACAACAATACCAGACGGAAAATGAGTAATACGAATTGCACTGTCTGTCTTGTTCACGTGTTGTCCCCCCGCCCCAGATGCACGGAATATATCAATACGAATATCTTTATCTTCTATCACAACATCGATTTCTTTGGCCTCGGGCATAACGGCAACAGACGCAGCCGATGTATGAATTCGTCCGCCCGCCTCGGTTTCTGGAACACGTTGAACACGATGAATTCCAGATTCAAATTTCATACGCGAATACGCACCAACACCATCGATTTTGAAAACAATTTCTTTATACCCATGCAAAGACGTTGGATTTTCTTCAATCACTTCTATTTTCCACCCACGACGCAACGCATAAGATTTATATTGATTATACAAATCACCTGCAAACAACGCAGATTCTTCACCACCCACACCGGCACGAATTTCCATAATCACACTGTTATCATCCGCATCATCACGCGGCAACAAAGCAATTTGCAAACGATTTTCAATATCAGGCAATTTATGATTTAACTCCATCAACTGCTCATTCGCAATATCACGTAATTCAGCATCACTTTGCATTTCTTTTGCATCCGCAATACCCTGAAGCGTTTGAAAATATTCATCTATCAATGGCAGCAATTCAGACAACCGCGAATACTCTTTTGAGACCTTGGACAATTCATCACCTGTCAAATTGCCAGAATTCATCTGATCAGAAATTTCAGCTGCACGTTTTTGAATATCCAATAATTTGCTTTCTATAATCATATTATGCCGCCTTTATCATTTTTATAGCATCAACCACAGACACTGTTTGCTGATTTCCTGTTTGCATATCTTTTAATGACACAACTTTACTTTTTGTTTCATCATCGCCAACTATTATACTGAATTTAGCCTTTATTTTATCAGCATATTCGATTTGATTTTTGAACTTTTTATCTGTATCCAAATAAGAAGCCGTAGGAATACCAGCATCACGCAAAGCATTCACAACACCCGCAGCATAACCAATATTACCATCACCCATAATCAACACTGCGACATCTATCAATGCCTCAAATCCAGATAAATCCAACTGGTTATTTTCTAACAAAGCAGCAAAGATTCGTGAAAAACCAATCGCCGCCCCAACCCCAATTATTCGGGTTTTAGAAAATTTACCAGCCAAATCAGCATAACGCCCACCACCGGCCGCCGTTCCCAATTCTGGATGATTTAACAACTTAAATTCAAACACCAACCCTGTATAATACGCCAAACCACGTGCAATAGATAAATCTACCACTGCGTTTTTAACCCCCATACAGGTCAATAAATTCATAAAATTATCCAGCTCCGCAATTGCAAAATCTAATTTATCAGTTTTGTTCACAAAATCACGATAACCATTTGTAAATACAGATTTTATTACATTTTCCTTATGTGCATTATTTAACGAATCTCGTAATCCTTCAGCAAAATCATCATCCCCCATTTTGTCGCGTTTATCAATCAAGACAAACACATCTTTCTTTTGAGCATCCGTCATTTCCAACCAATCAAAAATCGCATCCCAAAACGGACGACTACCAATACGCACTTCATTTGGTCCAATAAATTCAGCCACAGAATCTAATGCGCATCCAATAACATTTATAATTTCTGCATCATAATTCGTAGACAAAGAATTTATTCCCATAATATCCAAGTCCATCTGATAAAACTCGCGATAGCGCCCCTTTTGTGCGCGCTCACCACGATAACGTTTAGAAAACTGTGATGCACGAAACGGAAACACCAAATCATTCAAATGCCCTGCGACATAACGCGACAAACCAACCGTCCCGTCATACCGCAATCCCATTTTTGTATCGCCTTTTTGAAACAAAAACATCTGGGTTTCGATTTCATCCCAGTTATCTTTATCGGTTAAAACCTCGGCTCGTTCAATCGCAGGCAAATCCAACATAGAAAAACCCGCAATCCGCAAAACATTTTGCATTTTTGCCGCACAATAATCAAACAAACGCTGCTGCGCCGGCAACAGTTCTATAAATCCTGACAATGGTTTTGTTGGCTTCAAATCCATAGTAAAATCCTTTTTTATCGTTTATGAAACACACAAAAGTTAAACTTATTATATCACAAAAATTAGAATAACGCTAGAAACACACACCCATACGGGCATGATGCAAAACATGATTAAAAGCCGCATTTTCAAATTTCATATTTCAACAATACCAACAACATATAGAAATTTCAACAAAAAATAACACCACCCAACGGTGATGTTATTTCACAAAACACAAAGGGCAAACTAACACCCGCCAAATACCCTTTGGTTAAATCTTATCATTTTATTTCTCCAATCAACCAAACCTTGGATGCGTTTTTGGAAATTCGCACAAGACACCTCTTCTGCATTAACCATTTGGAACGCTTCCATGAACTTGTTATCATAATATAAGTCTTCTAAATACACCATGCCAATTTTGCGTTCCTTACAATTCAGCAAGCACAAAATAAAATAATTTGTTGTCAAACGCAGTAAAATAGATGAATCAAAATTTGCAGATTTTTCACCATTATCAAGTGGAGTGAAAAAACTTTTCTTTAACATATCATCAGATTTACAAAACCCGGTTTTCTTTACAATATCACGCACTTTACATTCAAATCCCTTGGACGGTTTTTTTGGGGTACCGCTGATTTCTACATAAGGTTTTGTTTTAATTTTACCACCCAGAACATTATAAACCCTGACCGTCTCATTTCCGGACCGTGGCTCGACAAAAAGAGTATCGGAAATATAATATGAATCATCAGTAGGCCGTTGCAAAAAATTACTCATCTTTCTTATCCTTATTTTGTATAACTCTCTGCCCCCCTCAACAACCGATGCTAACGCTATCAAATATTCTGTATAAAAGCAACCATTTTTTCAAAAATACCGATGCAGCGACGCGCCATTTTGCGCCAGCCACCGTTTTGCCCGCTCCACACCAAAACCATATAATCCAAAGACCTGGTGCCAAAATGCCGGTGAATGATCCATATGCTTTTTATGCGCCAATTCATGCATCACAACATATCGCATTACATCCCGCGGCGCAAATGCCAACCTCCACGAAAAAGACATTGTCCCGGTCGAAGAGCAACTGCCCCAACGGGTTGTCGTATCCCGCAAGGCAATTCTGGCGGGCCAAAATTCTCGTGGTGTCGTCCGAATAATATTTTTAATTTCTTTTAACAATTCTGCCTTTATTACATCACGCACGCGCCGCTCAAACATATCCGCCCCGCCCCCAACACGCAATGTCCAAGCCCCATTATCATTTTGCGCAAATTCATTAGACCGCAAATTAGGACAATATATTAAACGCACACGTTTATCCAAAAACTCTATTTCATCACCATCACGCAATACACATTTTTGTGGAACTTTTTCCAAAATCTTTTCCACCCATTTACGTTTAGATTCTAAAAACTTTAACACATGCGAATCCGACACCAACCACGGTTTAGAAATATGAATTTCTGGATTTCCAACAACCCGTGGCCGAATTGTAATATTACGCGAACCGCGTCGTGACTCAATAACAATTGGAATATTCCGCCCAGATAAACTTTCAAAAACATATTCAGACATACAACAAAACTATTTCATCTTTTTACAAATGTCAACCGCAATTGCATCTGCATCCATACCCAATTCACGATAAACGGCATCACCGTCCCCAGATAACCCGAAACGGTCAATTCCAACAACAGCATCAGCAAATTCAAACCAAGAAGCAGATGCACCTGCCTCAATTGCGACAACATACCCACGCAACAAATCTTTTTGGAAACGCATTGGGGACTTGCGGAACAATTCTACACACGGCATAGAAACAACCCGCACAGACGGTCCGATTTTATTCGCCACCGCCAACGCCAGTGCAACATCCGCCCCAGTGGCAATAATCGTCAAACGCACACGACGCGCCTTTTCAGGACGAATAACATACGCACCATAACCCAAATCCGTCCCACGCGGAGTCGCAATTTGCAAAAACTTTTGCCGTGACAAAATAATCGCAGACGGTCGCACAACATCATTTAAGGCAACCTGCCATGACCACGCAACCTCTGTCGCATTGGCTGGCCGCAACACATTCATATTCGGAATCAAACGCAACGCAGACAATTGTTCAATCGGCTGATGCGTTGGACCATCCTGCCCAACTGCGACACTGTCATGACTAAACAAATAAATCACCGGAAACCCAGACATTGCCGCAACACGAATCGCCGGCCGCATATAATCAGAAAACACCAAAAAAGTCGAACCATACGCACGCACCCCACCCGCACTTAGTCCGTTCATAATCGCCGCCATTGCATGTTCACGCACGCCATAATTTATATAATTTCCAGAAAAATCACCCGCAACAATATCACGAGAATTCGCAACATATGCGCCAGTATTTTTTCCTAAATCCGCACTACCCCCGATTAAATTCGCACCTGCATCCAACAATAAATCCAAATATTTTGCCGATAATTCCCGCGTAGAAATTTCCGTATCAGAAACATTAAACTTTGGATTTGGAACAAGGGTATACGTTTTTTGCGACGCATGTTTAACCGTTCCTGCTGCCAATTGTGACCAACACGCCTCGCCATGACCAGACACATATTGCCGCATCAAATTTAATAATTCTTTTGAATCTATCGCCAATCCATGCGCCACAGGTTTTCCCGCAACAGACGCCCCCGCACCCAACACAGATTTCACTTGAACAAACACCGGATACCGCGACCGTTTTGCATCAACCAAAACACGATTTAATCGGTCAAAATCATCCGCCGACACATTATCCACCACACGCCAACCACATGCACGCACCATCCCCGGCACATCCACCGCAGTCTGGGTCACACCATCGATAGACAAACCGTTATCATCCCACAGCAAAACCAAATTATCTAATTTCATTCGCCCAGCAAAAGCAATCGATTCGGCGGCAACACCTTCGGTCAAATCACCATCAGAACACAAACAATAAACCCGACCACCCGTGCCACGTATTTTTTCCGCCAAAGCCAACCCTACGGCATTTGCGACACCCTGCCCCAATGGTCCCGTTGTTGCATCGACACCGTCAATTCCGTATTCCGGATGCCCAGGCAATCCACCAATTTTTCGAAAAGAATCTAAATCCGGTATATCATAGCCCGCCAATTTTAACACCGCATACAGCATCGCCGACCCATGCCCCGCCGACAACACAAAACGGTCTAATCCAGGCCGCAAGAAATTCGCAAACACGGTTGTAATGGTTCCAGACGCCCCCAAAACGATTCCAATATGCCCACTGTGCGCAGAATATATTGCATGCAAAGCCAACGCCCGTACGGCATTCGACATATTTTTTAAATCACTCGCATTAAATCTCATAATATGGTATTATAACACAAAAGGACGGTAAATAAAATGATAAAAATTTGGACAGACGGTTCATGCCTGGGCAACCCAGGTCCGGGTGGTTGGGCATTCATCGCCACAGACGGAATAAACACGGTTGAACGCAACGGCGGCGAAGAAAACACAACCAATAACCGCATGGAATTAATGGCGGTAATATCTGCATTGACCGCGGCAAGAAAACACAAATCAATTGAATTACACACCGACAGTCAATATGTCAAAAACGGCATGCAAAGTTGGATGAAAAATTGGAAAAAAAACAATTGGCGCACTGCGGATAAAAAGCCTGTAAAAAACCAAGACCTGTGGATGAAACTGGACGAACTATCACAAAACATAGAATTACATTGGGTTTGGGTTCGCGGGCATAATGGCGAAGAAATGAACGAAAGGTGTGACGAATTGGCGCGCACCTATGCCGAAAAATTAAAGAAATAAATTCCACAAATATCACAAAATGTTATCCTGGGCAGAATCGTCATTCCGCAGGAGTGCGTAATCCAGTTTTGCGTTTCGCAAAACTTGTGTCATTTTGCATCATTATACAAACAAAAACGCAAAGCGTTTTGTCATCCTAAGCGGAGCAAAATTGCGATGTCGCACATTCGCGATTTTGCGCAGTCGAAAGGATCCAGTTTTATCAAAGTACCAGCAATATGCTGGACTTTATTATTGACTAATTGCCACGTCTCGCTCGTTCGGCCTTGCGCCACACCGCGCAAGTTGAACTCGTTCGCTCGCAATGATAAAAAATGTGTTGCGCTGGGGGTTATGGTTCGATGATGGGGTACCAATGTGGGGTGCCGTCTTCGTCTTGGACAAGTAAGCATTTCATATTTGCGGGACAATTTTCATCAGGGCGCGTTTGTT
>JAGHVJ010000030.1 GCA_018064365.1 Candidatus Enterousia onthequi
TTGGGTGGTTTAACTATGGCGGCGACAGGAATTGGTGGTATGGAATTGGCTCAAGGTTTATCAGAGCAAAAGGCAGATAAAGATGCCGAGGCTGATATGTCTCGATACATTGAAACTTTCCAATGCAAAATTGGTGAGCAAGGTGCAAAAATTAATGGTGGCGATACAAATATTTCAACACCGGGCGCAAACCAATTGATAAATTTGTATCAAGAATATGTGAATTTGGCGGCGGATTTACGTGAACGCAAACAGGCGTTGGGTATGCGTGCCGGAATAGAGGCCGAGGTTATATTGGATAAAGCGTCAACAGGTCTGTATGATGACAAAGGAACCGGTATAGAAAATGGAACATATGCGTCGCTGTATCGTGCGTCCCAGGGGAATCAACAAGACGCAGACAAATTGTCTGATTTAAAAGATACATCTAAAAAACGTGTTATTGGTGGGGCTGTCGCCGCGGGTGTGGGTGTTATTGGTGGTATTGTTGGCAATCTGGTAATTAACAAAGATAAAATAAAAAATGAAATTAGCACTGAACGAGAAAACATCAAAAGTCAATACAACAATATAATAGCAGAATTGGTTGATGAATGTAACAAAACAATCCAATCTCACAAGGATTTCATAGCAACATTAACACCAAATCAACTAGCAAATAAAGATATAGCAGATTATAAACAAGATGTTGAAGCTGCACAATTTGTTCACACTCTATCGGATATAAAGGAAAGTTTATTTTGCAAATGATACGAATTATGCGCATATTTGTTATTATTTATAGCATACTAATTACGTATGATAACGCACTGGCACTGCCAATGATTATACGTACCACAGACAATAATAATAAACCAATACCAAATATAACTGTCGCCACAACGAATTTAGTCAATAATTTACAAACAACATCTAATAAAAATGGCATGGCTTCTTTTGCTGATAAATGTGTATCTTTCAAAAATTCATATAAAGCACAAAATAACCAAGGGGTCCGTATTTGTGCATATTCTAGTGATGGCTATTATGCAAAATCTTGCAAAATCATTACAAATAAATCCAATTGCGATGAAACAATTACATTGAAAGTTTCCCCCGCTCCGGCAGGCAAAAAATACCCTTCTGCAGCACAAATGAAATCACTTGCGTTATCACGCACAGGGAATTTAATATTATATCCTGTATGCGATTCAGATTATACAAATTACCCATCAAATGTAACTAAACATTGTGTTAACAATTTCTTTGCATCCACACAAGTTCAAATGTTGGAAGGAGAACAATTAGCCAAAATGTACGCAAAAAAGAAATACAACCAAGATGTAATATGTGGTATAACATACAGAACAAAATACAACGATGATTACATAAAATGTACCAGCACAGACGCCACGCACGTATACGAATTTAGATTTGATGATTTAGTTGAATCCATAGACGACACAATCAAACAAGATACAGCAAACGCAATATGCAGATTATCAGCCGGCACATACAACGAAAGATATACATATTGCCAAAAAGATTCCGCTACAGAAAAAATATGTCCAAAAATAAACACTGATGCTAATGCTTTCGGATGGTCTGCAAAATATTATAAATCAAAAACGGTATACACACACACGACGACATTGGGGAACGGACGACAAGTGACACAAGATACAATAGAAAACAACATATGCCAATTTGATTTTGGTAATAAGTTTAATGTTAACGACATACGCTCAGACAAAGACAAATTGCTGAATCCTTTTATATTTGAACACCTCCAGGTCAAATCACATCGAGATATAATATTGTTATTAAACCAGCATGTTAAATCTAAAATTGGCTCAAAATTCAAATCATTAACATGCAACAAAGGATTTACAACATTATATCGCGACAATAATATACACAAAGACGATGTAATAACATGCCATTTAACAACCACAGACAATAATGTCCAAGATGTTGATTTCGTATTTGACGATGTAAATGAATTAAGTGACACCAAAAGTGCTGGCGGTTTAGCCGGAATGAGTTGTATATCCAACGACGGCCAATTTGATGGTAGAAATTGTATTGGAATTGGCAAATCACAATGCACAGCATTAAATTACAAATTAAAAGGCGGCACAGTATTTGACGACAAATTGGGAATATGTAAATTAAAAGATGCCGCAGCAGCAGATAATTTAGAACAATTGGAAAACGGACTAAAAGTTGGGGGAACCATTGTGGCAGGAATTCTATTAACCGCTGCGACGGGAGGAGCAGGAACAGCAGCAGTTTTTGCATTAACCACCACTACCATAGGCAGCCTCGCAACAGCCACAAGCAAAGGTTTAAAAGATATCCAAAACGAATATGCACGCGATTTTATTATTGCAGCAGAACAGTGCGCCTATTCCCAAAACTGCCAAAAAGGATCATGTACCGAGTATTGTCCCAATGCAAAATGCGCAAAAGACACTTTAATTACCGGATATAGCACCATAAAAAACATCTTGACCCAAACCCCCACCGATCAATTAACGTCTGCTGTTGCATCCGCACACGATACACTCCTAGAAAAAATATCAGCAACATGCGTAGACAAAAAATTTGTAAACGATTTAAATAATACAACCAATACACTAGGACTGGCAATAGAAATCGCCGATTGGACATCATTAGGGACAGATATTCTCAGTTTAAAAAACATTTCTAGCGGCAGTACTAAACTATTATTAAAACTAGGCACTTCTGCTAAGGGCGTCAAAGCCTTTTCACTGGGGGTTCGCAATGCCAAAGCATTAAAAACATTACAAAAAATTGCTGAAACGAACAATATTAAGAACGTCATAACAGACATAAAGAATAAAGCAAACTAAGCACCAAAAGACACTTAACCCACCTGCACTGTGGACTGCCGCAGACTGTAGGTATAGATACAAAGTCTGCATTTATAATAACAATTATTTTTGTTTAGACTTTAATGCTGCCGCATGCCAAACATCTGCAGGCACTATTTTTGTTTGACCGTTTTCTTCAATCACATAATCTTCATCATGCCCTGCAATCAAAGCAACATAAAGCACTTTGCCAAGCCAATTATTAAATTTTGTTTTCATACCATTTAACATTATATTACCTTTATTCTACACAATCAGATTATAAACTAATTTTTTATTTTGTCAATAAACAACAAGGGGGGCTAATTTTTCCACCACAAAAAAATCATAAAACTTTGGTTTAAAAGAATTTAATGACACTTATTTTATGTTGACAAATTATATTTTTGGTCTTATTATGTCTGTTATGATAAACAAAGAGTATTTTCACACTTTCTTGGCTGCAGGCAAACTGTATAAATGTTTACCTTATTCATTGGTATTTAAAACCACACATTATTGTTATTATAAATGCGCACATTGTTGCGAAGACGCCGGCCCACATCGTAAAAAACAATATATCAATGCAGATATTATATGCAACTATATATCCCAGGCAATTCAGCACCCAGAATTTTCCCGCGATGTTATTTTTACTGGTGGGGAAGTATTTTCATCATATAAATTTGGTGATAAACAATATGTGCCACAATTATTAACTTTTTCTCTAGATAATAATTTAAGCACAGATATTAAAACAAATGCTGGATGGGCAAACACAAATTGGGGTGCAAAAATATTTAACGATTTGCACGATGTTTTAGCCCAGCATCCCGGAAACGCGCTTTCTAATACAACGCGATTAAACGCACCAAAATTGCAAATATCTTTGTCCGTTGATAGATTTCACCCAAATTGTATTCAGAATAATATCCGTGTAATTATGGAATTACTTGATTCTCACGTTTGTATACATGTTTCTTCGTTAAATACAGACATAGATTACCTTGATAAATTTAACAAAGAATTAAACAAAACACTCCATGCTGCGCATGTGAGATACATTGACGCAATCACCCCACAGGGACAACCAATAAAAATAATAAATAACAAAATTGTATTATATTCTGGCTATGGAACACTGTTTCGTCACGGACGCGCATCTGATTTGCCAAACGCAGTAAAAATAGATTTGCCACAATATAAATTTGTGAGCTCCGGGGGCGATGTCCTTGTTGCATTTGATAATGCAGGCATGGTTTCCCTTGGTGAAAATTCAGGACACAAGATTGCTACACGATGGCAAAAGCCAGATGGCAATATTGTTTCACTAAACACAATTCGTAGAAATTTATACAAAAATATCTTGTTAGCCCCCTTTAAAATACACACCAAATAAAAAAAACAAAACCGCCCTGACGGACGGTTATAAAACTTTGGTGCTATGCAAGGTACTTCGGCGACATAGCCGCCCCGCCTCGCGACCCTCCGGGTTCTCGCCCCTTTGCTGACAAAAAAAAAACAAAACCGCCCTGACGGACGGTTATAAAACCTTGGTGCGAGCAAAGGGGCTCGAACCCTCGACCTCAACCTTGGCAAGGTTGCGCTCTAGCCAACTGAGCTACGCTCGCAAATGTGTGCATATAATGGCATACATTTTTTATATTTGCAAGTATTTTTTTTAAAATTCTACACGCAATCCAATCATGGCATTTAAATACATCATTTTGTCAGCGCTAAACCAATCACGATGCAATTCATTATCTTCACTGGTCAACTGCCATTTAATTTTCGGCAACAACATCGCACGCGCCCCAACATCCAGAAACATTTGTTCAGACAATCCATACGAAAATCCCGCCGCCAAAATCGGAGCCAAATTAGAAGACCGTGTCTCTGCCTTGTTAAACTGGATAACCCCGGCACTATCAACAACACCAAAATTTTGTAACTCATACACATCTGACAAATCCCCATAAGAATCCGTCAATTGCAAAACCGTTTTAGTATCTGCATATCCCGCACCAATACCAACATATGGAATCATTTGTTTCAACGGTTTTTGTGATCCGTCAAAGAAATCATAAAATGCCATCACACTATAAATATCACTGGACAATGTCGATTGCATACCACCACTTTGTGCATCAACCACATATCCTTCGGACGTAATCAAAGAACCTTGGAACAACGGCGTCCCATTGTAATCAGATTCCGAAATATGATCAAAACCTAACTCAACACGCCATTGTGGCGCATCCGGCATAGTAAACCCCAAACTAACACCTGCAGCAAACGCAAATTCGGAATAATCATCCGTCGCCGGCAAATCCCCCAAACTTGCATATCCCGCAGGAATATAATTTGCTTGTTCTGATGGCTCTTGAAAATCATACCATGCCTTGGTCACTATTTCACCACTATTAATATTGACCATATAAACACCAGTCAAACCACCAATTTCATTTTTAATATCTGCACGACCAAATGCCGCCCCACCACGCACAGACAAAACAAAATGCATGCCGTCGTCGCCATTACCACTAACCCGGCCATAACCACGACGTGCACCATTAACTGGATATTGCCAATTGGCATTTGCCGCAACAATCCCCATCAACATAAAAACACAAAAACTGGTAATATATTTTTTCATTTCCACTCTCTTTATATATAAAAATTCATTACCCAGATTATACCACAAAACACATCACAAAAAAATAGTTTTTTATACCAAACACCAATCTATTCCACAATATCATGAAAAATTTCTGTGGGTATCGTTCCACCTGTTATTTTTGAACTCATAGGCGAAAAATCATCATTACCGACCCAGACACCAATCACATATTTATCTGTGGCACCAATAAACCACGCATCCCGATTATTATTACTGGTTCCAGTTTTTCCACCACAAACCCCATCCGCCATAGCACGATGCCCCGTCCCCCCCGGTGCAATAACATCAGCCAACAACTCTTGCATAGCCAACACAGTATTTTCTTGCAAAATTTGGATAGGCTCTGACGGATTGCGTTCATACAATACAGTTCCATCTGGCTTTGTTATTTTTGTAATCGCATATGGTCGCACAGACGCACCATTATTCCAAATAACAGCATACATATTTGTTAAATCCATCAAAGTCATTTCACTGGCACCCAACACAGTTGAATATTCGCGTCTTAACTTTGTTCCAACCCCCAAACGCCCAGCCATATCCAACACCGCATCAATCCCATAAATCTTGGTCAATTTTACCGGCACAGAATTCACACTTTTTGCAAACGCAACCGACAACGGTATATCGCCATAATAATGTTCGTTGTAATTTTTCGGATTATAATCCCCAACAGAAAACTGCGAATCATTTACATAAGATTCCGGCGTCAAACCATTTTCCAACGCCATCAAATACACCACAGGTTTGAACGCACTGCCCGGTTGTCTTGGTGCCAACACACGATTAAATTGACTAACCTGATAATCTGCCCCACCCGCCATAGCACGCAACGCCCCATCCCGAGACATTGCCAACACCGCCCCCTGGAATTCACCCGTACGGTTTGGCAAAACATCGGCAACCCGTTCTTGTAAATCACGATTTAATGTGGTATACACATAAATATCACTGTCCAATATTCCCGTCACAGATTCCAATTCATCTGCAACAAAATCTGTCCAATAACGATAAATATTTGTATCCCGTACACCTGGTGCCGCCTTTAATTCCGATGCAGCAATTCGTGCCTGGTCCAAAGTTAAATATTTTTGACGCACCATTTCTGTCAAAATCACACGCGCACGCGCAATATTTTTTTCTGGATTTTTCAACGGACTGTATAATGTTGGGGCCTTTAACATTGCGGCAATTTGAGCACTTTGCGCCACAGATAACTCATTTGCCCCAATTCCAAACATAGTACGTGCAACCGCGTCAATTCCACGCATACCACCAACCAAAGACACTCGATTCATATACAAATCCAAAATTTGGTTCTTAGAAAAACGATTTTCCAACCATTGCGCCAAAATCAATTCTTGGACTTTGCGCGAAATTTTTTTATCCCGTGACAAGAAAATATTTTTTGCCGTCTGTTGAGTAATAGTTGACCCACCAACCGCGAACCGACCATAAAACAAATTCAAAACCAATGCCCGAAAAGTCGAACGCATATCAATTGGCCCATGTTCAAAAAATCTTTTATCTTCGATTGCAATAATAGATTGCCAAACATACGGCGGCAAAGTTTCGACAGATACAGGTGTTCCCATAATACGATTAGAACTGCGGATTTCATTACCGGCATCATCTAAAAACACAATTGTTGGCAACCGTTTTTCATGTAAAATCGCATCCAACGACGGCATTCGCATATAAATAAATCCAACATATCCGGCAATACAAATACAACCAATCAAACCCAGATTAAAAACACCAGCCCACAACCGCCGCCGCAACGATGGCTTTTCTTGTGTTTTATCTTTCAAATTGTGCTTATCAGAATATGCCATATATGGCATATTATACCATAAAACCAACAAAAATATAATAAAAATCACCCACGAAATCCAGTTGCAACAATAAACATTTCCACACTATCCTTGCGCGATGCAGGTGGTTTTATATGATGAACATTTTCAAATTTTTCTTTGATTTGTTTTAACAATTCGTTTGTTGTACCACCGGTAAAAGATTTTGCAACAAATGTCCCACCCGGCTTTAACGCACGCACAGCAAAATCAAATGCATATTCCAACAACACCATTTGACGCAAATGGTCAGTTTTTTTATGACCAACCGTGTTTGGTGCCATATCAGAAACCACAACATCAACCGTTCCGTGTTCAGAATTTTCCAAATTTAATTTTTCTACCAACCAAGCATATGCCGCATCAGATGTAAAATCCCCCTGATAAAATTCCACCCCTGGGATTGGCGCAAATTCCAATAAATCCATTGCGAATATTTTAGATTTTGGATATGTGCGCGCAATATATTGCGACCAAGACCCCGGTGCCGCCCCCAAATCAACAACAACCTGATTATTTTTCAAGAAATGATATTTTTCATCCATTTCAATCAGTTTATATGCCGCCCGCGCACGATACCCATCACGGTGTGCACGTTCAACATACGGATCAGCCGCCTGGCGTTGCAACCAAGCGACCGAAGATTTTTTTGCAGCAATTTTTTTATTTAATATTTTCATACGATATTATTTTGCGCCCGGCATTGGATTAGCCCCCGGCATACCACCATTTTGTTGCATACGTTGCATAACGGCCTCCATTCCACCCATGCGTTGAATCATGGCCATTTGCCGTTTCATATTCAAATATTGTTTAATAATATGTTCAACATCACGCACTGTGCAACCCGCATTTTCTGCAATACGCGTCTTGGCATTGGCAAATATTTTTTCTGGATCTGCACGTTCTTCCGCCGTCATAGATTCTAAAATTTTAATTTGTGCATCAACACTGCCATCTTTGATTTTTTCCTTCATCGCACTGACAGCCCCCGACATACCCGGCACCATTTTTAACAAACCACTAAAATTACTCATTTTACGGATTTGCTTTAATTGTGCCAACATATCGTTCATATCAAATTGACCAGACATCATACGTTCTGCGGTTTCACGCATACCAGATGGCATTTTCACATCATCCATTGATACATTTTCATCCAGTGTTTCTTTTTTCTTTTTACCAAAACCAAACATTTTTCACTCCTTTGTCTTGAAAAGCATAACACAATCTTGTTATTTGTTCAAATACTTCTTTAAATATTTTCCAGTCAAAGATTCTGGAACGGCTGCAACCTGCTCTGGCGTGCCGGTTGCAACAACACGACCACCACCATCGCCACCCGAAGGCCCCAAATCAATAACCCAATCCACAGATTTTATAACATCTAAATTATGTTCAATCACAACAACAGTATTTCCTGCATCAACCAATTCTTGCAGAACATTTAACAACATTTTTATATCTTCAAAATGTAATCCAGTTGTTGGTTCATCCAAAATATAAATCGTCTGACCAGTTCCATATGCACTCAATTCCTTGGATAATTTTATACGCTGAGCCTCACCCCCAGACAAATCAAGCGAACTTTGCCCCAACTTGATGTATTCCAAACCAACGCGTTTTAACAATTCTAATTTACGCGCGATTTTTGGCACATTGATAAAGAAACGATACGCCTCTTCTACCGTCATATTCAAAACATCAGCAATTGATTTATCTTTGTATTTTACTGCCAAAGTTTCATCGTTATAACGCGTTCCATGACATTTTTCACATTCAACATAAACATCCGCCAAGAAATTCATTTCAATTTTAATTTGACCATCACCCTGACACGCTTCGCATCGTCCACCTTTGACATTAAACGAAAAACGACCAGATGTATAACCGCGCGCTTTTGATTCTGGTAAATTAGCAAAAAAATCGCGAATATCTGTAAATACCCCGGTATATGTTGCCGGATTACTACGTGGACTACGACCGATTGGTGACTGATCAATATCAACAACTTTATCTACATTTTCCATACCACGAATAACATCATGCGCACCAATTTCTATTTTAGAATTATAAATCGCACGCATCAACGCAGGATACAAAGTATCTAACAACAATGTCGATTTTCCAGACCCAGATACACCCGTCAAAGCCACAAATTTCCCCAACGGTATTTCCACATCTATATTTTTCAAATTATTTGCACGCGCGCCCTGTATCGTTATAGATTGCCCATTACCAGATCGACGTTTGGTTGGCACCTCTATTTTTCGAACACCAGATAAATATTGCCCTGTAATAGAATCAGGATTATCAATCACCTGTTGCGGTGTCCCCGCCGCAATAATATTACCACCGTTTATACCCGCACCACGACCAATATCAACCAAGAAATCTGCGGCACGCATTGCATCTTCGTCATGTTCAACAACAATAACTGTGTTATCTTTATCGCGTAACATTTTCAAAGTATCTAACAATTTATCGTTATCACTCTGATGCAATCCAATTGACGGTTCGTCCAACACATACAACACCCCAGACAACCCAGAACCAATCTGTGATGCCAAACGAATTCGCTGAGCCTCGCCCCCAGACAGAGTTCCCGCCATACGCGACAAAGTCAAATATCCCAAACCAACATTTTCCAAGAAATGTAATCTGTCGGTAATTTCACGCAAAACAATCCGTGCAATATCGTTTTCTTGACCAGTTAAATGATTTGGCAAATCCCGAAACCAGCGCAAAGAATCAGATACAGACAAATCGCAAGCATCAATAATATCAAAACCATTTATCTTGATACACAAGGCCTGGATATTTAACCGTTTGCCATGACACATCGGACAATCGGTTCCAGATTGATATTTTCCCAACTCTGCACGCACCGTATCAGAATCAGATTCACGCAAACGCCGTTCCAGATTTGGAATAACACCCTCGAACGGTTTAGAATACACAAAACCGTTCCAATTTATTTTTATTTCTTCTTCGCCAGAGCCATATAAAATGATATTACGATGTTCTTGGGGCAAAGTATGCCAAGGTTTAGACAGTGATATTTTATACTTTTTATGTAACGCTTCGAATAAATGGTCGTATTGAGTCAATGTCCCACCACGTGACCATGGCACAATCGCACCCGCCAAAATAGATTTTGTTGGATCTGGCACAACTAAATCTGGTGAAATATTTAATTGCACACCCAATCCGCCACAAGTAGGACACGCCCCCAATGGCGCATTAAAAGAAAATAATCTGGGTTCAATTTTCGGCACAGTAAATCCACTGACGGGACAGGCATAATTTTGTGAATACAATACATCTTCGTCTGTATCCAACCGACGCACCAACACAACACCCGGTACCAAACGCAAAGAACCCTCGAACGAAGAATACAAACGCGAACGAAATTCTTCCGCCCCAGCATCATCTGATTTAATCATCTGTAATCTATCAACAATAACAAAAATATTATGCTTTTTATTTTTATCTAGTTGCGGAATTGTTGCCAAATCAACCAATTCATTATCAATAATGGCACGCGTATAACCCTGCTTTACCAAAAAAGCCAATTCTTTACGATATTCACCCTTGCGGTCGCGCACCAATGGGGCCATCACATAAAACCGAACCCCCACAGGCAACTTCATAGTCCAATCAACCATCTCTGCAATTGTTTGGGATTTTATCGGCAATCCAGTTACCGGAGAATGTGGCACACCAATACGTGCCCACAGCAAACGCAAATAATCATAAATTTCCGTAACTGTTCCAACAGTAGAACGTGGATTTTTAGATGTTGTTTTTTGTTCAATAGAAATAGCCGGTGCCAAACCTTCGATAAAATCAACATCCGGTTTTTTCTGCATATCTAAAAACTGACGCGCATATGAAGACAAAGATTCCACATAACGACGCTGACCCTCGGCATAAATAGTATTAAATGCCAACGACGATTTGCCAGACCCAGACACGCCAGTAAAGACCACCAATTTATTCTTTGGTATGTCTAAATCAATATTTTTAAGATTATTTTCGCGCGCACCGCGAATCTTTATTGTTCCAGTCATAGCAAACGAAATATAGGGAATTTATTACAAAATACAATAGGGTACGACAAAAAAAATCATCGCACCCTATAAAACAAAGCAATTATTTTGCTTTCTTCATCAAAGATTCCGGATTCAGTGATACATCTTTCTTGGATGTTTTATTTGCACCAACTTTGGGTGCTAATTCACCATCAACCCATATATCTACACCACCAGCATTTCCGAATTTCGCCTTGTATCCTTTTCCATCCGGGACATAAAATACATCACCCGCAACCAAAGACCGACCAAACACAACCTTGCCCTTGGAATCTTCGACACCGACATAAGAATCTTCAATCGATTGGATAATAACACGTGCTTTGGCCATATTTTCCTTGCCGAAACGTTCACGCACAGGAATATTATACACCGGTTCTTCAACCGCTGGAGCCTGAACCACAGGTGCAGGTTCCGCAACCGGCGCATCTGTTTCTGGATTTCCAGAACCACCAAATATAATAACAACCAACATCGCCAAAACCAACACACCAGCCCCGATGGCAAACCACAACCAATGATTTCGGATATAATCGATTGACACACGCAAAATTTCTTGCATTTTTGCACGATACCCCGCAATTTTATCACGTTCTGCCAAATCTTCAATCGTAACCGGAGTATCATTTTCAGGTTCAATACCCAACTCGGCTTTGACCTTGTTCACGATTTCATCCGGATCCAACCCTAATTCCATGGCGTAATTTCTGGCAAACCCCAACACATAAACGATTTCAGGAATTTTCTTATAATCACCGTTTTCCAAAGCCTCTAAAAATTCTTCACTGATACATAATTGTTTTGCGACCGTACTAATTTCACGTTTTCTACGTCCCATAGTCCGTGCATTACGCAATATTTCACCAACTGTTACATTTTGTACTGTATTTTCGTCGTTCATCTTTGCCCCCAATTTATATTATTTATACACCCGTATGATACAGTTATATTTCCGCAACGCAACCCCAAAATTCAGATATTTTATCTTTTAATTCTTGTGCATCTGTAATCTGGTTTACCGCCACCCGAAAAGCCGTTGCCCCAGGCACCCCTGCCGAATACCAAGCAGCATGTTTTCGAAACAAAGGAACGCCACTGCGTTCGCCATAATAATCTAAAACCAAATCTAAATGTCGCAACACAATTCGTCCAATATCTTGTGGTGCATTTTGTCCCATAATCTCAGCCAATTTCCATGGTGCCCCCAACATTGCACGTCCAACCATAACCCCAGCATAACCTAAATTTTCCATCGCTTGAACATCAGACACATCTTTAATATCGCCATTTGCGATAATAGGTATGGGTAATTCATGCACATCTGGATGAACAGCATCACCTGTATATCCTGCAGCACGCGTCCGCCCATGCAAAGCCATAAATTTCACCCCAGCATCCGCAGCAATATCAACCAATTCACGCCAATCCATATGTTCCGAATCCCACCCCAATCGCGTTTTAACCGATACAGGAATTTCAACCGCACGCACCACCGCACGCATAATATCGCCAGCCAATTTATGATCGCGCATTAAATACGCCCCTGCCCCGGCACGTGTTGCCACCTTGGGCACAGGACATCCCATATTTATATCGACCCATTTGGCACCATTATCTTGCAAAATTCGTGCAGCATCTGCCATCAGCGATACATCTGCGCCAAAAATTTGCGCACCGATATTCCCCTCGGCCCCATAATTATCAAAATTTCGCGGACAATTTTTATGTTGTTCCACCAAAGAATGACACGAAATCATTTCTGTCACCAAAGAAACATCTGGGGAAAAATCGCGCACAATCGTACGAAATGGGCGATCAGTAATTCCCGCCAATGGGGCAACAAAAAAACTATTTTTTTCTAACATTTGTGATATAATGACATGCATGAGAGAAAAAATCAAAAATTTATTTACATTTGTGTCCGCGGCATGGTCTGCTGGGGTTCACGGTAAAATCGGTGTTTTAATGACGGTTGTGGCTATATTTTGGTCGATTGGAATATTTACCGGAAAAACCACACTCCAAGGTTTCATTATAAACATCTGGCGATTAAATACCGCCCAGGAACAATTGGTTTCTGAACAAACAAGATTACACCAATTACAAACACACATTAATTTGGTTCAACAAAACAGTCCCGATTACATTGAAGAATTGGGACTGAAACGATTGAACATGGGCGATGCAAAAACTAAAATCTTAAAGATTTAATTCATACACGCAATAACACCATTTAAATAGAACGCGAATATCAACCACGCGATATATGGCCATACCAAATAATACGCGGTCCGACTGACAGTCTTGAATTCTGCGGTCATATATAATACCACAATTATTAAACCGAACAAAACAAACAATCCCAATGTCACCATATGCAGGCCAAAGAACACATAACTCCACAACGCGTTCAAAACCATATGCGCGACAAACCACCATTCAGATGCAGAAACTCCAGTTTCATCAGAACGTTTTTTTGCGCGCCAAATCAAGAACAACGCAATACCCAACAAAGTGTATAACAATGTCCATGCAACACTAAAAACGATTGGTGCAGGTGTTAGGCTTGAATTTATCAAAGTATTGTACCAAGCGTCTGTGTGTCCTGTAATCGGTGTGAACAACACCCCGATTGCGCCGGGAATAAAAGAAATAAGTATTGCGGCAATCAAAGTAAAAAAAGATTTCATTTTGTTTCTCCTATTTTTGTATACAGACATAATATCATAAATGACACATCCCATATACAGGCAAGTATTCTTAGGAAACAAAAACATCCTGGTACAATGTCCAGGATGTTATAACCACCAATTTGTTGTCTTATTCTTCCGTATAATTCAAAATTTTACACATCAGTTCATCTGGGGTTATTGCACCGTGTATATTATATTCATGCACATTTTCTATAAACCCGCAATCTTGCATATGTATAAACAAACGCGAAAACGGACGCCAAAAATGAGCCGTATCCAAGAAAAACAAAGGCTTTCTGGTTTCGCCAATTTGCTGCATTGTCATAATATCTGATAATTCGTTTAATGTCCCCAATCCGCCAGGCAATATAATAAACGCATCTGATTCGTTAAACATTTCTGTTTTGCGCGCATTAATAGATTCTGTCATACGCAATTCTATACCCGTATGTGCAGGTTCCTGGCGTGCAATAATATGTGTTGTTGATACCCCCAACACAGAACCACCATTATCCAAAACCGCATTACACACCGTCCCCATCAGACCGACATCACCACCACCAAACACTAATTTAATTTTATTACGCGCCAATAATTCACCAATACGTGCCGCATCACGTGCAAATTGTGGATCGTTGCCATATTCGTGTCCGCAATACACGGCAATAGTTTTTATAGTATGCTTCATTTTATATTTTTCCTTTATTTTTCGAAATTATATCATAAAATGAGTGTGTTATGAACTGTAAATTTCTTGATTTTGTGCAAAATTTTATAGGAAAGAAAGTCGCTGTTGCGGTCAGTGGTGGCGTAGATTCCGTATGTCTGTTGCATTGGTGTCATGATGCAGGCTTGGATATTGTCGCATTACATGTGAATCATGGATTGCGTGCCGCGGCAGAAATTGAAACAGAATATGTCAAAAAAATGTGTGATGCACTGGGGGTGCCATGCCAGATTTTCTACTGGAACGGCGATAAAAATATGCCAGGTCTGGAAAGTGCGGCACGTGATGCACGATACAAATTTATGACCGATTTTTGCAAACAAAACAATATTGATGCCTTATTTATTGCTCACCAAGCAGATGACCAAATTGAAACATTTTTAATGAACCTGGGACGTGGCAGTGGCTTGTTTGGTTTGGCGGCTATGCGACGTGAATCTATGCGCGAAGGTGTACGAATTGTGCGACCTTTATTGGATGTAAAGCGAGACGAATTACGCGATTGGTGCGATACCCATAATATCAAATATTTTGTTGATGAAATGAATTCTGATCCACATTACACGCGTGTTAAAATCAGGCAAAATCGTTATTTGTTGTCTGACAAATTGGGAATTTCAGATGCACGAATTTTATTGGCCATTCAAAATCTGGGACATTTACGCGATAAAATCGAACATGATGTAACCGATTTGGTTGATTCTGTGGTTCAAGATAGTCGTGCAATATTTAGTGATATTTTTCTGTTTGACCTGGGGCGGGATGTTCGGCTAAAATTCATCGGCACTGTGATTCAGGTTATTGGTGGGGATAAATATCCACCACGCTTGAATTCTTTGACAAATGCACTATACAAATTACAAACTGATTGCAAGTTTACTTTGGGGCATTGTACTCTGCGTCGTTTGGGAAATAAAATTTTGGTCGTGCCCGAGGGCGCAAAAACAACATTTAGGAAGAAAAGACATGAAAAAAGTAAAAATAAATGATAAATCTTCGTGGTTTTTAATATTGTTTGTGATTTTATTTGGCGTTTTAATCGCACGTGCTTTTGTTAGTGCGAATCGTTCTGACACAATATTAAACCACGGTGACGGTATTGCATCGGAAAATAATGCGCCAATTATTGTGAGTGATAAACCAGTTGTATTGTCTTTTTCTGATGTTTTGCGACGGGCTGGGGATATCAAAAATATAAATGTACGCGGGACAGATGCCACAGGCGTATTAAAAGACGGAACAAAATTTACCGCAACTGTCAATTCTGATACAGACTTTTTGAAAACTTTGTCTGACAAAGGCGCAACCGTTTCTATTGATGCGTCGCGTGGTGTGCTAGATACATTGGGTGTTTGGTTACCAATCGCATTTTCTTTGTTGTTTATATTCTGGTTGTTCCGTGGTTTGCGCGGTGGTGCGGGCGGATTGAACAAAACTTTGTTGGCGCAAAATCCAACCAAGGTAACAACCGGTAAACCCAAAACCACTTTTTCAGATGTTGCAGGAATTGATTCTGAAAAACAAGAATTGCAAGAAATTGTGGAATTTTTGAAAAACAAGGATAAATTCCGTGCATTGGGCGCGCGTATTCCACGTGGTGTATTACTGTCTGGCGAACCTGGAACGGGTAAAACTTTATTGGCACGCGCCATCGCAGGCGAAGCAAACGTCCCATTTTTCGCCACATCGGGCAGTGATTTTTCCGGAATTATCGTTGGTTTAGGGGTTGCCAAAATCAAAGAAATGTTTGAAATGGCAAAACGTAATGCACCATGTATTCTGTTTATTGATGAAATCGATGCTATTGGTCAAAAACGCAGCTCACATTCTATCAATGACCAAGACCGTGAACAAACTTTGAATCAATTGTTGATAGAAATGGACGGGTTTGCAAATGGAACAGGAATCATTGTAATTGGCGCAACAAACCGTCCTGATATGCTGGACACGGCATTATTGCGTCCGGGCCGTTTCGATCGCCAGGTACAAATAGAATTGCCAGATTTATCAGGTCGTGATGCTATTTTGCAATTACACGCAAAAAAATTCAAAATATCGTCTGATGTTGTGTTAAAAGATGTTGCCCGTGGCACAACTGGATTTTCCGGGGCTGATTTGGAAAACTTGTTAAACGAAGGCGCATTGCATGCAGTACGCACAGGACACAAATCTGTTGAACAATCAGATTTAGACGAAGCGCGTGATAAAATTTTAATGGGTCCAAAGAAAAATCGTAAAATGCGCCCCCAAGACATCCAATTGTCTGCCCATCACGAAGCGGGACATGCGTTCGTCAGTATGATGTACGCAGATGTGACCGACCCAATTTTAAAGGCAACAATTGTTCCACGTGGTCGTGCGCTGGGGATGGTGCAACATTTGCCAGTTGACGACAAGGTTTCTATGACCATTGCCGAAGTTCGTGCAGATTTAGCGGTGGCTTTGGCTGGGCGTGCTGCAGAACAAATATTCTTTGGCGATGATAAAATTACCACAGGCGCCGAAAGCGATATTGACCACGCTACCCGTTTGGCACGATATGCTATTGCGACGGCCGGGCTATCACCAAAATTGGGTATGGTTGCAGTAAAACAAGTGACAACATTTGGAACACGTGGACAATTAGAAAACGCTTCTGAAAAAACAGCCGAGTTAGTAGACGCGGAAATACGTTCCTGGTTAGACTTGGCATACAAGGATGCTATAAAAATTTTAACCAAAAACAAAAAAACTGTAGCTCGTTTAGCTGATGAATTGTTAAAACGTGAAACTTTGACAGGCGATGAAATCCGCGAAATTGTATTCGGTAAAAAAGACACTAAAAAATCAGATGCAACTGAAAAATCCGAAACACGCGCACCCAAGAAAACAACAAAAACATCAAATGCAAAAAAATAACGAAATAAATTTTGAAGTTATACATATGTCACCAATGAACACTAATTCAGTGTTGGTGACGTGTGGTACGGATGCTGTAATTTTTGATGCGTGGGGTCGGGCAAATGATTGGCAACAATTGTTGCATGAACGCGGATTAAACTTGCGCGCAATATATGCAACACATGGACACCCAGACCATATTTCTGCGGCCCCAGATTTGGCACGCATATTTGATGTTGATTGGTTTTTGAATGCGGCAGATAATTATCAGATTTTATCTGGAAATGGTTTATTGGATATATTTGATTTACCCCATATAACAGATGATTATAAACGCCCCCAGAACTTACAGGTTGGCACAGTTGAAATTTTGCCTGGACTCACAATGGATACTTGGCCCAGTCCCGGCCACACCCCTGGGGGCATGATGTTTTATTTTCCAAAATATAAAATTTTATTAGTTGGCGATACTATTTTCCAAGATAGTTTTGGTCGCACAGATTTCCCCGGTGGCAGCGATATTCAAATACATGAATCTATACACAGACTATACAAAAAAAATTTAGATGATGATACTTATGTTATTCATGGACATGGCATGGAAACAAATATCGGTTGGTTAAAGAAAAATAATCCTTGGTTCAAATAATAATTTATTTTTGAAACACCATAACGCGTGTAATTCCACCCAAATCTTGTACTGATTTTACAAAATACCAACCAGCGGCATTAAAAATCTGTTTAACAGATTCTGCCATATCTATCCCTATTTCCAGATAAATTTTACCGTCATCTTTTAACCAATTTTTTGCATTTTGTGCGATTTGTTCGTATGCCGCCAATCCATTATGTTTCGCAAACAAAGCAATTTTAGGGTCATGTAAAGCACCATCATTTACGCGTTTATCACCATACGCAATATATGGCGGATTTGAAACAATAACATCTGCATAATTTTTCGGTAATAATTGTGGATTTCTAAAATCCCCGTGTTGCACAGATATTTTATCGCCCAGTCCCAACGATTTGACATTTTTTCGTGCGACACACAATGCCCTACGCGATTTATCGATTGCAACACCGGTGGCACCCGAGTTTTTCACAATTGCGCAAATTATGCAACCTGTACCAGTACCAATGTCGGCAATAGTAAATTTTTTTACACCCGCGTAATCTTGCAATACGACATCAACCAGTGTTTCTGTATCTGGTCGTGGGTCCAAAGTATATTTATTCGTATAAAAACGCAGACCATAAAACCATTTATTATGAATAATTTTTGCCACAGGAACCCCGCGTTTTAATTGACAAGTAATATGCCAAAGGCGCAATCGCGACGGATTTGGCACAGATTCAATAATTATTCTGGCAATATGCGGGCCAGATATACCAGATAAAATTGTGAATGCTTGATTTGTTTTCATAAATCTATTATAATACGCAACATGAAAAAAGTAAAAGAATATCTGAACTCATCAGTTTTGACCAAAATTATTATTGCGTTGGCGGTATTGTTAACGCTGGTCGCATTATTTGTTGTTGTGTCTCATCGTACTCCAAATTCTGGGGATTCCGTGGCTGATGGCGACACATGTAAAACGGTTGTTGTTGTGTCGTCTGGGGACACTTTGTCGGGATTATTATCAGCCCAAGGATTATCACACAACCAAATAAATGAAATTGCACGTGTGTTGAAATCTGGGGCGGGTATTACCGGATTGCGCGCAGAACGTGATAAAATTGAATTTGTTCGTTCCGACGACGAATCGCCTGTGAATAAAATTGTTGTTATTCCATCCCCATGGCGCCAGGTTGAGTTAACTTGTGATAATGGTGGTGCATGGAAATGTAATACTGTGGATATTCAACGCGACACTCGTGCAGTTTATAAATCTGGCGTTATCCTAGATGGCGACAGTTTTTACCTCGCTGGGATGCGTGCGGGGATACCGGCGGGTATATTGACGGACGTGTATGATTTGCTGGCATTTGAAATGGACTTTGAACGTGATGTTCGCGCTGGACAAAAGTTTTCCGTATTATACGAAGAAAACTTTTCCAAAGGAACCAAGGTTGATAACGGGCATGTTTTGGCAGTGTCTTTTGACGCATTACGTGGAAATGTAAAAATGTATCGTTTCAAAAAATCTGATGGCAGTATCGGTTTTTATAATGAAAAAGGTGACGGCGCAATTAAATCGTTAAAACGTACTCCAATCAATAATGCCAAAGTCACCAGCAGTTTTTCAACCCGGCGTAAACACCCGGTTTTGGGCTTTACCCGTGCACACAAAGGCGTTGATTTCCGTGCTGCAACAGGAACACCAATTCCGGCGGCGGGTGCTGGTCGTGTTGTAAAACGCGGATATAATAGTGGACATGGTAATTTTATTCGCATCCGTCATAACGGCAGTTTTGAAACATTATACGCCCATATGTCTAAATTTAAAAAAGGCGTAAATGTTGGGACAGTTGTAAAGCAAGGACAAATTATCGGCTTTGCCGGTTCGACTGGATTATCCACAGGCCCACATTTACATTACGAGGTTATCAAAGACGGAAAACACGTCAATCCATTGACGGTCAAATTACCGGCGATAAACAATCTGGATGGCCCAAACAAGAAAAAGTTTTTAGAATATCGCGAGGCATTAGACCAAGGCATAGAATACCTGTCATCGCATCCAAATATGTTTATCGTATTGTAAAAAAACGGGCGATGCCCGTTTTTTTTTACAATTTGTCATTCCCTGCAGAGGTATGACGGGGAAAAACAGGATAAAAAAGTGTCGCAAAAAACCTAGGTTTTTTGACAAGTGTTTTTTTTAGTTTTTTTCAATTTTTTTAATTTTCGTTTTTTCTGTAAAAACAAAGGGTTATA